>JAMWCO010000009.1 GCA_023818785.1 Candidatus Omnitrophota bacterium | reverse complement strand
AAAAGATATTTTAGAATTATACAAGTCAAACTCAAAATTTATAAATTATAAATTTATTGATCCTGATAGAGATGTCTTAATTGCTAAAAAATATGGGATTACAAGTTATGATACTATTTTAATAAAAAGTGGAGAAAATTATGAGAAAATTTATTCTGCAAATGAAAAGGATATAACTTCTTCAATATTAAAACTTACAAAAAAAGAAAAGAAAAAGATATATTTTACTATTGGACATGGAGAAAAAAATATCAATAATAATTTAAATGAATTAAAAAGATATCTTGAACAAGAAAATTATAATGTTGGAGAAACTTTAATTTTGAGAGAAGGTATTCCTAATGATTGTGATATTCTTATAATTTGTGGACCTCAGGTTGACTTTAATGAAAAAGAGATAGATGAGGTAAAAAATTATATTGAGAAAGGTAAAAGAATTTTTTTCTTTATTGAACATGGGAATTTCCAGAATATTAAAAATTTGCTTGATTTTTATGGAGTTGAAATAGAAAATGATATAATTGTTGACCTTGCAAGTAGAAGATTTCTTGGAGATGCTTTAAGTCCAATTATAATGAATTATCCATATCATGAAATTACAAAAGACTTTAATTTAGCATGTATATTTATAACTGTAAGAAGTGTCAAATTAAAAGAAAATCTACCATCAGGGATAAAAGGAGACATTTTAGCAAAAACAAGTGATGCTTCATGGGCTGAAAAAAATATAGAAGAGATTGAAAGTGGTAATGTAAAATTTGGGAAAGATGATGAGGCTGGGCCTATATCAATTGCTTTAATTATAGAAAAGGAGATTCAAGAAGGTCTAAAAACAAGGATTGCTGTTTTTGGTGATTCTGATTTTGTTACTGATAAATTTATAAATTTGTCAGGGAATAAGGATTTTGTACTGAATACTATAAATTATCTTGGAGAAGAAGAAGTTTTGATTTCAATAAGGTCTCAAAAAGAAGAAAATCAACCACTTATTCTATCTCAGAAATCTGGTAAATTTGTATTTTTTTTACCAGTTGTCATTGTTCCATTTTTAATAATTGGGATTGGGAGTTATATTACAGTTAGAAGAAAAATATTATACTAAAAATGAAGAATTTTAAAAAAACAATTTTACTTTTTATTATTTTGATTGCTGTTGGAACTTATTATTTTTATGAAATTAAAAGTTCATCCGAAAGAGAGAAAAAAAGATCTGAAAGTAAAAGATTATTTATAATTGATAAGAATAAAATTACCTCTTTATTTATAAAAAATGGAGATAAAGAAATAGAGATTGTAAAGAAAAATCAAGATTGGATAATAAAAGATAAAAATTACCAATGTGATAAAAATGAAATAGATGGAATAATTAACAAAATATCATCACTTGAATTTGAAAGAGAGATTGAAGGAATAAGTGATTTTTCTCAATATGGTCTTGATAATCCTTCTAAAATAATTAAATTTCAACAGAATGGAGAAAAATATATTCTTTATATTGGGAATGAATCACCAACTGGAAGTTATTTATATGCAACAAAGGATAAAATAGATCTTTTTTTAGTTGATAAATGGGATTTAAATAATATTCTTGAAAAGGAAATTTTTGATTTAAGAGATAAAAGGATAATGCCAGTTGATATAGTAAAAACAGATATTGAAGAAATTGAAATAAAAAAAGGGGAAAAATTGATTTCTTTAATAAATAAAGGAGATGGTTGGTATATTAATAATCCTATAGATGACTTAGCAGATAAAGAAAAAATTGAGAAAATTATTGAAAATATAATTGATGGTAAAGTGAAGAATTTTGAAGAAGATAAAAAAGAGAAAGAATGTGGATTTGAAAAACCATCAGCAATTTTTAAAATTAAAGTAAAAAATAATGAATATTTTTTATATCTTGGTAAAAAAATGGATGATTTATATTATGCAAAAAATTCTGAAAAACCATACATATTTTTAATAGAAGATAAAATTTTGGAAGATATACCTGAAGAGATAAATAATTTAAGAAGCAAGAAAGTATTTGATTTTGATATATCTGAAGTGAATGAGATTATAATTACAAAAAAACAAGGAGAATTTAAATTTATAAAAGAAAAAGAAAACTATTATCTGGAAAAAGAAAGAAGAAAAAAGATTTCAAAAGAAAGAATAGAGAATTTTTTGTATGATTTAAAAAATCTTCAAATAAATGAATTCATTGAATATCCAGAAAACAAGTTGAAAGATTATCAAATTTCTCCTCCAGAAATAAAAATTTCTTTATGTGATAATAAAAGAAAAACAGAAATATATTTTGGTAAAAAAGTTAAGGATAATATCTTCTGCTATAATCCGAAAAGGAAAATCTTATTTACAATTCCCTCCTCTGATTATGATAAAATAAATAAAGAAAAAGAATTTTTTATTGAAAAAGAAAATAAAAGTAAATGAGTAAGAGTTTAAAAACATTAATCTGCCTTATTTCAATCTTAATATTATTTTATCCATTTAT
Source organism: Candidatus Omnitrophota bacterium (assembly GCA_023818785.1). Taxonomy (GTDB): domain Bacteria; phylum Ratteibacteria; class UBA8468; order B48-G9; family JAFGKM01; genus JAMWDI01. The sequence goes on along the minus strand of JAMWCO010000009.1, from coordinate 16,833 downwards.
AAGATTGGCGAAAAAAGAAAAAGGAATAAGTATAATTGAAGGTGAAATTAAAAAAGGTGATATAATTGGAGATATATTAAAAAGACAGGGTATATCTGAAATAGAAAAAAATATAATTATAGAAAGATTAAAAGATATCTTTGACCCAAGAAAAAGTAAAATAGGAGATAGATGGCAATTACATTTTGATAAAGATGGAAATTTTTTAAAATTTAAGTATTTTGAAAAGCCATTTAATTTTTATATAGTTGAAAAAAGGGAAGAAGAATTTTTTTCTTATACTGAAGAAGTAGAAAAATATAAAAAAATATTTCAGAAGCAAGGATATATAAATATTTCTCTTTATGAAAGTATGAGTAATCTAAATATAAATCCAGAAATGATAATTCAATTTGCAGAAGTTTTTGAATCAAAGATTGATTTTTTAACTGATTGTCAGAAAAATGATAAATTTTCTATCGTATGGGAAAGTTGGGTTGACAAAAATGAAAATATTCTAAAAGATATAAGAATTTTGGCTGGTAAATATGAAACAAACAATAAAGAATATTATGCATTTTATTTTGAAAAAGATAATTTTAAGGGTTATTTTGATGAAAATGGTAAAGGAGTAGAATCTGGATTTTTAAAAGCACCTTTATCTTACAGAAAAATAACATCTTTTTTCTCTCGCTCAAGATTTCATCCAATTTATAAGGTTTATAGACCACATCTTGGGATTGATTATTCTGCACCTATTGGGACACCTGTTTCTTCAATTGGAAATGGGACTATAATTTTTGCTGGATGGGTAAGTAATGGCTATGGTAAATGTATAAAAATAAAACATCCAAATGGTTACATTTCTTATTATGGACATTTAAGTAAGATAGAAAAAGGGATAAAAAATGGTGTAAAAGTGAAGAAGGGACAGGTTATTGGATATGTTGGTATGACAGGAGCAGCAACTGGGCCTCATTTAGATTTTAGAATAAAAAAAGATGGTAAATTTATAAATTTCTTAAAAATAAAATTTATTCCAGAAAAAAATATTCCAAACAAATATATAGAAGAATTTGAAAAAATAAAAAAACAATATGCCAAACTCCTTTAATCCTTTCCGAACCGGGTTCGGAAAAATGGATTTTGACAGGAATTTTTATTTATGTTTTAATTATAATATGAAAAACTTATTTAAAAATGGATTTACATTAATTGAAATAACTTTTGTTACAGGAGTTGTAACTTCACTTTCTGTAGGTGTTTATACTGCTGCTATGCAAAGAGGGAAAATAGTTGATTGTCTTAATAATTTAAAACAGATATATCAGGCAATTGTGATGTTTCAACAGGATAATGATTCTTTACCAAATATTAAGTTTTTCCCTTCATCTTATTCAGATGAGAAAGGTATTCATAATGTCTTAAGTTCATATGGGATTAGAGGGAAAATTTTATTTTGTCCTTCTCTGCCTGACCAATTAAACATATATGGAACAAATTATATATGGAATGATAATGTAAATGGTAAAAGATTAGAGAACATACATTCTTCAATATGGCTTTTGACTGAAGTGGTTGCTGTAAGTAAAAAAATTCCACCTCCACATTCAGGGATGTACTCAGTTATTTATACAGATGGAAGGGCAACAACTGAACCAAAAGTAAATATCCCACAGGGTGATTAGAAAATGAAAATAGGAGTTATAAGTGATACTCATGGTAGTCTTTTATCTTGGGAGAAAAGTTGGGAAATTTTAAATAAATCAGATATTATTGTTCATTGTGGAGACCTTTTTAATCATGGACCAGGGAATCCAATACCTGAAAAATATAGTCCTAAAGAATTATTGAATATTTTTAATAATTTAAAAATACCACTTTTAATTTCAAAAGGAAATTGTGATTCAGAAGTTGATGAGATGTTTTTGAATATCCCTTTATCTTATCCTTACCTTTTTTATCAAATAAATTATACAAGGATTTTATGTTCTCATGGACATATTTTTAAAAAAGATGAATGGATTGAAATTGGGAAAAACTGGAAGATAAATATTTTAATTTCAGGACATACTCATATTCCTTTACTTGAAAGAATAGAAAATATATTAATTTTAAATCCAGGAAGTCCTTCTTTACCAAAAGAAAAAATTCCTACCTGTGCAGAGATTGATCTTTATAAAAAAAACATTAAAATTTTTAATCTTTCTAATTACTCAATCTTTAAAGAAGAAAATTTTTAAAAATGAGGATTGAGGTTATAAATATTGGTTCTGAACTTCTTTTTGATAGATTAAATACAAATATAAATTTAATTTCTAAAATTTTACTCTCTTATGGTTTCAAAATTTCAAAATGTATTATAGTTGGTGATAAAAAACAGGATATAAAAGACGCATTTTTAAACTCATTTAAAAATTCAGATATGGTTATTATTACAGGAGGACTTGGGCCAACATTTGATGATTTAACAAGAGAAAGTATTGCTGATGCATTGAATAAAAAACTTATATTTGATGAAAAATTATGGGAAAATATAGAAGAAAAGTTTAAAAAAAGAAATATAATACCTCCTGAAATAAATAAAAGGCAGGCATATATAATTGAAGGAAGTAAAATAATTGAAAATAAAAATGGGATTGCACCAGGTATAATAATTCACGAAAATGGTAAATTGATTTTGATTTTCCCAGGACCACCCAATGAGTTAAAACCAATGCTTGAAGAAACAATCCAATCTATTGAAAAAAATTTAAAAAGAGAAAAAGTAATTACAAAAATTTACTCTATAATTGGAATCCCTGAATCAGAAGTTCAAACAAGATTGAATGATTTAATAGATAAAATGAAAGAAAATCTTATAATTCTTGCACATCCAAATTTAATAGAAATTGTCCTTATGTTACATGAGAATCAAAAAGATGTTTTTTTAGAGGTTGAAGATATTATAAAGGAGAGATTTGGAATAAATTATCTTGGAGTAAATGTTAGTTCAATACCTGAAATAATTGGGGAAATTTTAAGGAAGAAAAAATTACATCTTGCAATTGCAGAATCTTGTACAGGAGGTCTTGCTTGTAAACTAATTACAGATATACCTGGTAGTTCAGATTATTTTATAGGAGGATTTATAACATATAGCAACATTTTAAAGAAAAAGATTTTAAAAGTACCTAAAACAATATTAAGAAAATATGGAGCAGTAAGTGAACAAACAGCAATTTATATGGCAAAAAATGCAAAAAAGTATGGTAAATGTGATATTTCATTAAGTTTTACTGGGATTGCAGGTCCTAAAGGTGGTACTTCTGAAAAACCTGTTGGACTTGTATGGATTGGAGTATGTTATAAAAAAATTTTATTTGCAAAAAAATTTATTTTTTCAGGTGATAGAAATACAATAAGGGAAAGGGCTGTTTATAAAGGTTTTGAATTATTAAGAGAGATTTTAACAAAAAATGAATAAAAAATATAAACTCTTTTTTTTAATATTTTGTATTTTAACTTTGACATTTTTAATTATAAAGATTGTAACACTTCCACCATCGCTTCCAATAGCCAAACTTGTTGAAATACCTGAAAATAAAAATGCTTACCAAGTTGCTAAAATTTTAAAAGAAGAGGGGATTATTAAAAGTATTAAATGGTTTTTGTTCTGGACAAATCAATATAATGTTCAAAAAAAATTAAAGTCAGGAATATATGAGTTTTCAGGAAGGACACCATTAAAAAAAGTTATTGAGAAACTTGTAAAAGGTGAAATTGCTCTTGTAAAAATAACAATACCAGAAGGTTCTACTATATATGATATTGGAGATATTTTACAGAAAGCACATCTTATAAAAGATAAAAATGAATTTATTGAATATGCTAAAAATAATAATCTTGAAGGTTTTTTATTTCCAGATACATATTATTTCCCATACAATATCTCAATTGAAGGGATATGCCATAAAATGTGGAAAAACTTTAAGAATGTATTTGAACAGATTTATGATGAGGATATAAATGAGAAAAACTGGAAAGAAATAAAAAGGATTGTAACAATTGCATCAATAGTAGAAAAGGAAGCCTGTTTACTTTCTGAAAGAAAAATGATCGCTGGTATTATATATAAACGACTTAAAAAGAATATTCCAATCGCAAGTTGTTCTACTGTTGAATATGCTCTTGGTTATAGAAAAAAAAGGCTAACAAATTCGGACCTTAGAATAAAATCACCATATAATACATATATAAATAGAGGTCTTCCTCCTACTCCAATTTGTAATCCTGGAAAAGATTCATTAATTGCTGCTTTAAATCCTACAAATACAGATTATATGTTTTTTTTATCAAAAGGGGATGGAACTAATCATTTTTCAAAAACATATTTAGAACATCTTTCCGCAATTAAATTATATCTATCTAATAAAACTTTAAGCGAAACAAATTATTCAGAAAATTAAACTGTAACTTCCCAATTGTTAAGTAATATGTAAACCAAATTTTTCTATTAAATTTTTTGTTTCAGTATTTCCAGCGTTAACCAGTGAATAGAAACTTTTACTTTCCTGACTCTACTTAAATATAATAGCACATCTTTTACAATGTAGTTACCTAAAAATCCTTTTGAACCAACCTGCCATTCTAAACTTTGTAAAATAAAGGAAGTTTCTGCTCCAATGAAAAAATAAAAAGAAGATTAACTTGCGGTGTAAAATCCCATTGGGTGTTATATCCCTTTTCTGTTAGAAACATATCTTGTGAAAGTGAAAAATATATGCATAAAGATAGTTTTAAAAATTGCATTGAAATAGATTACTATCAACAGATTCAGAAAAAACTTCCAATTATTTTTTCATAGAAAACTATATTTTCTTTTTTAAAACAGATGTGTTAAAATACCTATTATTTAAATTGAAGTTACGGTTTAAAATTTTTCTTTTCAATGTAGATATAATGTATTAACCGACAATTCTATGCCCAGAAAAGAATATTTCCAGTTTTACCTGTTATTAAATCAACTATGAGAAATAAACCATTAATAACAAATTGACCTATTATAAAACCTATAAATAAATCTTTAAATTTTTCATAGATTTTTACTCCTCCATACCTTAAAATCATAACTTTTATTAACCAAGAAATAAAAATTGAAAACCATAGAGCATTGGTCAACATCACTGTAGAGAAAGCAAAACCAAGTGGATGGAGAGGGAAATTTAAAAACTTCATTCTCATTATAAATAAAAATATTGTAAAGAAGGCGCCTATTCCTGTAAATCCAATGTATTGCCAGTCAGGACCTTTTGGATTTTTTATTTTATCAGCAATATATCTCAAAGGATACTGAGGTCCATTTACAAAAAACCATTGATTTGCATTTATTCCACCATATTTATAAGATAAAAGAATTGTAGTCCATATAGATGAAAATATGGTAATAATTATAGATATTATTATTGCAAAAAATACAATTTTTTTCTTTTTCTTTATTTGTTCAGCCATTTTTAATCCATTTGCAACTGAAGCCATAACAAATGTTCTTACATCAGAACAATAAACAAAAGTAAGTCCAAGTCCAGCAAGATTAGAATACCCAAGCCGATTTGAACCAAGGAAAGAATTTACAATTACAGGAGATATCACAGGAGCACGTGTTGCTGCAAGTCCTCCTTCACATATTACTCTTGTTATTCCTATATAAATTAAAAAAGCAAAAAATATAAATAAAATTGCAGGCAAAAAAGAGATTCCTGAATATAATAGCCAAACATAGATAAATATAAGAGAAAAAATTAGACCCCAGAAAGCAATTTTTGGTGAAATGATGTCATTTTCGCCTTCTTCCTTCATTATATTTATTAGATCTTTCCTTGAAATCCACAGCCCATATAAAACAATAACGATTAAAGAACCAAGTGATTGCCATCCAAGTAAAGGTCTATCTGAATTATAAGGTAAAAACTCTTCTATACTAAAACCTGTAACATTAAAGAAACCCTGTTCAATAGTTGTTAAAAGGCAGAAGAACCATAAAGAAAAAGAGAGTGGTAAATTTACAAAATAAGTAAATCCAACCATCGGGAAACTTATTCTAAACTCTAACCATAAAGTCCTTCTAAAAATTGGGATACCTTTTGCAAGGATAATATATGGGAAACTTGGGAAATAAGAATGTAGTCCATTTATAAGCCCAAGTATAAAAGGAATTAAAAAACCAAACCAAAAAAAACCATTTTCAAACACATTATTATTTTTGTAGTTTATAAGTTCAATTGGTGCTTTTGTCATTGGATAATTTAATTTTTCATTTTCTGACCATTGTTTATGTAATATAACCATTATAAATATCATTGCAAGATAAATACACAAAATTAAAAAAATCCAGAGAGAAAGAGGTTTAATCCAACATTCCCATGGTATTTTCTCTCCCTTAGGTATTCCTTCAAAAAACCATGTTATTACATTTTCATCTTGAAGTATTAAATTTTTCTTTATATGTGGAAGTAAGAGTGTATCCCATTCATTCTGAGGATTTGAGTAATATTTTACACCTGCAATTAAAGGAATTAGGTATAAAGTAAGTCCCATTGTAGGAATTGAACAAGAAACGATCATCATAATATAGATAATTATAAGTTCTTCTGATGTAAAAGCCCATTTTTTTAAAATTTTTTTGGAAAGATAATTGAAAAGTGTAATAAAAAATATAAAAAATATGGCAAATCCAGTTGTAAAATCTAATGTCATATAAGAACCTTGAATTTTTATAAGATTGTAAATATCACAACTTCCTATGATAAAAGATAAAATTGTACCAATTACAAGTGTTTTCATTATACTTCTCTTTAAATAAATTCAATATCTAAAAAATTTTCATCCTATTAATCTATAACACCCATCTACTTTGCCAATTCCTTCAAGATTATGAGCATCACTTCCAGGTATAAATTCTATTTTTTTTTCTTTGCATATATTAATCCAGAAAAGAAGTGAACTCCAGAAACTTTTTTTTATTCCACAATTATCTATTTCAGGGGTTTCAATAAGACTTACCATGGGTTCAGTTATATTAAAACTAATTTTGTTTTTTTCCATTTTTTCACTTAATAAATAAAGATAATTTTTTACTTGCTCTAAATTTTCAATAATTTGATAAACTGCAAGTTCACCAAAATGAGGATGAGAAAGAATAACACCAGGATATTTTGAAATTAGATTTTCATACATTAAAAAATATTTTTCAATTATTCTTTCTCTTCCAAAATTATCAATTATCTTTTTATACTGGTATGATTTGTAATATTGTATTGCCTTTTCTCTATCTTTATAAATCAATATCGTTAAGTTGGAAGGAAGTATTTCATCGGGTAACCAGTGGCAAGCACATAAAATATAATCAACCTTCTCAAAAATTTCATCATAACAATTTAAATTTCCATCTGTATCTATTATCTCTGTTTCTATCCCAAGTTTTATTTGTATAGAAGCATCATTTATTTTATCTAAATCTTTAATTAATTTTCTTAACTTTATTTTTGATTTTTCTGGTTCTATATTCCCATATAATTTATATTCTTTTGAAGGTAAAAATTTATGATAATGGATAACAATTCCTATTTTTGTAAGTTTTTTATTTTTTGCCTCTTTGATAATATTGTTAATCGTCATTTCACTCGCTCCATCATCAAAACAACTATGAATATGTATATCAACTTTTTCCATTTTTTATAAATACAAGGAAATCATAAGGGTTTAACTTTACCTTATAAGTTTGATTGATAAATTTTACTTTTTTCCCAGTTAAAACATTTATATATTCTTTATCAAAAGAATCAGTTTCAAATATAAACTCTTTTTCTTTCCCTTCAGTTTCAATTATATAAAATGCTTTATCTGATTTCCTCAAATATACTCCATTCTCTTTTTTTACTGTTTTATATTTCCCAATTGGTAATTGCCTGTATAAATAAGTAAATTTTTGCATCTCTTCAAAATGTCCTGATGGAAAAGAGCCATCACACCACATATAACTTATAAAATTTGGAGTGGAATATCTAAAAAGTAATACAAAGTCGTAAAACCAGTTTTCACCATTTGGTTGAGGATATGTATTGTGAGCAAGATGATAGCGCCTATTGGGTAAATGTTTGCAATGAGTGAAAACCCATTCTCTATAAGGGTCAGCAATCGTAAATGTTTCAAAAAATTGTCTATGTAAGAACTTGCCACATTCAATCCCTGTATCACAATATTCAGCAAATTTTTCATCTCTTGCAAAATTAATTATCTGGTCTATCCATTCTTCTGGTAATAATCCATGGGCATATTCTTTAAATTGAGAAGCATCTATTGTCGGAATATACGGACAATAAACCAGATCTTTAATATTTTTATAATATTTTGGGTTTGAGCATGCAAGACGAACAATATCTATTGGATTCATATCTCTAACTTCATTATTTAAAGCAATTCCATAATAGTCAAAAAGTAAATATTTTTTATCTGGTGATTTTTTAACAAATGCTTCCTTTAACTCTTTATGAACTTCTGACATTGCCCAGCATCTAAACTCAATCCATTTTTCTTTTAAATTATTCATAATAGATTCATATCTTTCTTTAAACCTATTAGGATTACCTATTTCACCAAGTAATTTTATTCCAGTATATTCTTCAAACTTTTTAATTGTTATATCATCATAAGTATAATTGAAAAATAATCTATTGAAACCTTCTTTGTCATCTTTTTTTATTTTATATCCCCATTGAAATACCGATGGTTCTCCAAGTCCTGCTGCGCCACAAAGCCATGAAATTCCAATAATTGACTTATATTTCCCATATCTTTCAGCAAGTTCTTCTGCAAACTTTTTATATTCTTTTATAACATCTGGATTGAATGGATTTGAAGGTTGATAGCCAAAGTGGCCTGCATCCATCCTTCCTTTTTTTGAAACCTGTAGAGTAACAGGTGCTCCATTTATTAAGTCGTAATTTGAGTATCTATAAAGTCGTGCAACTGGTAATGAATTAGATGTTTGAACATTCAAAATAAGTTTTAAATTATTGTATTCAAACATTTTAGCCATTAATGCTGGTAAATCAAGTTTTTTTGAAGGTATTCCTGAACCTACATATTTTGATGGAAAAAGTGCATTTCTATATCTATAAACTCCAAAAATGTAAACATTTTCACCTGTAAATCTCATATAACGAATCAAATTTTCTATTGCTTTATAATGTTCTTTATAAAATCTCTCCATTGGAACTTTTCCAGTAAATTCACCTGCAAGTTCATTATAACCAAATGTACCTAATCCTACATCTCCACCTTCTGTATAAACTCCTATTAATCTTTCGTTAGGAAGGTCTGGTAACTTAGGTAATCCGTCCTTTATTTCATAAAGATTCACTTTCGCAATACCAATAGGATTCTTATATAAGTTTAAAAATGTAATTGCACACCAGGACGAAGAACCAGTTGGAATATATACAGTTTTAAAACTTTTAAGTTTACCATCTGATTTATAAATACCACCTGTTATTATTCCAGTCGCAACTCTTGTTAGACATTTTTTTTCTTCTTCAGGACAAGGTTCAAGTATATTTATTCCTATGATTGTATCATCCAAATCAGCATAAATAACTTCAACTATATGATCTGCTTTTGGATTTTTCATAGTTAAAGTGCAACCAAACCAGTCTCTTCTATTTAATGCTATTCTATTTACTTCATCTAAAGAAAGTGTCCTTCTATAAATAATATCTCCTGCCTTAACAATTTCTGATTTATCTGAAGAAGAATAAAAATTATGTCCAGGATCTTTTTTTGTAAAATCAACAGAATCAACAAGTTCTAATTTAATCTTCTCTCCATATTTAATTTCTTTCTGGAGGATAGGACCACAAACTGCAATCTCTGTTTCAGCAGTATCAATAATTTTCTCATTTCTATCATAAAAAACTACTTTTGCAATATATACACTTGGTCTTGGCGGTATAAATGTAATCCTTCCCAACCAGTCCCACCATGGGTCTGGGATTTTCCCTTCTATTTCATAAACTTTTTCTTCACTATAAGCATCTTTGATTAGAAAAACATATTTAGGATATTCTTTTATAATTGAGGGATTTGGAAATTTAAATGTAACTTTAATTTCCTCATCTATACCAAAAATTGGAGTTTCTCTATCTGCCATTTCAATTATTGGTTTTTGTGGTTGCGCTTCATATAATTTTGAAAAATCAAAAGGTACATCTTCTGTTATCTCTTTTGCATCTTTTTCAGAAAGTAAAGGAGGAAGAGAATCATCAATAATCTGAATGGAAAACTCTAAAACTTCTCTATTATCAATCTTTTCGCCTTCTTTCTTCTTAATTAGTCCACTAAAAGTTGTCCATCCTTCAAGCCAATTTATAGGGTTTCTAGTTCCATTCAATTGGTAAACTAAATCTGGAGATAATTTTAAAATAAATCTATTTCCACCTCTTGAAAGGTTTACTTCTAATATATTTTCAAAAAGAGCTGGTCTTGATAAATCAATTAATCTTCCCTTTACTTTTTCCCCTTTTTCATATCCAACAAATGATAAAGCAGTGGGCCATAAATGTATAGGCCAAGAAATACATGGTTTAATTTTTTTATTTTCAGGTATTTCAAACTCATATTTAAACTTAATTTCATTTTCAGGTGTAATAACTATTTTCTGATTTATTTTTATATCATCATAAGTTATACCAGAAATCTCAACTGTCTTTTCTTTATCAGGGGGTGTTAACTTTAAAACTCCATCTATTTCTTTATAGAAATTTGCACCTCTACCAAGTTGTCCCCAGATATTTATATTACCAAGGCCATAACCTCCACTCCATCCACTTCCTGATTGTATTCCAACTTCACCTGTATTACTAAAATAAACGCATCCTCTTTGAGATGGTTCAAGTGGAAATCTCACCCATTTTTCCTCGTATCCAATTGGAAAATATGGTTTACCATCAATTGTACCTACAACTCTTTTTTCAAAAATAAATGGTTTAAATTTTTCTTTCTGGAGATAATTACTTAAAACTTCTTCTTCAGTTAATGCATAATTATATATTTTAAATTCATCAATTTTACCTTTAAATGAATTCCAAATCTCTGTATACCCAGTCCCAATTAAAATGGGTTCATTTATCTCTGCAATTGATTTTTTCTCCTTCCATTCTTCTTTCGCTACTTCCTTACCATTTAAGTAAATAATTCCCTTTTGTCCATCATAAGTAACTACAAGATGATACCAGGTTGGTTTAGGAAATGTTATTAAATCAACACATCTTTTATTTGGCTGTATTAATCTTTCTTCTCCATCTTTCGTTGTTATGTAAAACCAGAAAAACCAACTAGGCCCTCTCCACTGAATGTCAAATGGTCGTTTCTTCTGCTTTGAATAATCAGGATTATCAGCAGCATAAATTATTGGAGAATGTCTTATTTCTTCAGGACTTACCCATGTTTCTATAGAAATTGATGAAAATTCTTTTAATTTATCATATGGAACTATAATGCAAGAACCTTTTCCATTAAAATATACTCCTTTACCATTTATCCCTTCACATATTTCTGCTTCTCTTATTTTTCCATTATTACCATAACCAGATAAATCAAAAACAATTTTGTTAGAAAAATCAACTTCGTCAAAATTATAATAAAGAACATATTTATTTTCAGAATAAATCGTGCTTAAAGAAAAAAATAGAAATATTATTAAAAATATTTTATTCATAAAAAGCTCCTTTTCAAATTTTTCATTCAAATTCTATTATACCAAATCTTTCAGGTACATGAAAACCTATTTCTGTTGGACACCAGCATGTCCATATATTCTCTCTTGTTTCTCCTTCTCTTGGTCTATTTCTACAAACATTAAATCCCCAAATCTCGCCTTTCTCAACACTTCTTTTTCCGATTAAGTTTAAAAAAGGTATTTTAAAATCTATTCCCCAGCATTCTTTATTTTTCGTTACCTTACATAAAACACCTGTAGAAAAATTAAAATCACCAGGCATACCTTTAATAAATTTAGCGTCTATAATTGCACCATTTGTATTTGCTAAAATTTGGTAATATCTTTCTCTTGTTCTCCCAGGGTCAATAAACAGTTCAATAGTATCATCTCCACATATTTCTACTACTGATGGTTTTTCAGGTTTTGTATTTGCTCTTATTTTACTCATATCATTTTCCCAACATCTCACATTTACATACAAGTTTTCCTTATCATATCCAATATATGCTTCAGTTTTAACATAAGTAGGATTACCATTTATACTATAAAATTTTTCAATATAATTATCTCTTTTTTTAAATATATCTTTTAGATTTTCTACAAAAGATACTTTTATTTTTCTTTTTATTCCCTTTGAAATTACAAGATGCTTCATATAATTTTTCTCCATCATTTCATAAACTGCTTCTTTTATCAACTTTACTCTTGTGACATAAGGTTCTTCGTTTGCTAATGGAATTGCTTTATTTATCAATTCTTCAAATATTTTAAGTTGAGTTCCTGGACAAATTTTATCCCAGTTAGGGTCTATTTCTTCTGGAGATAATTTCCAGTTCTCAGGATTTGTATATCTTTCTTCCATTTTAACAAAGAATTGTTTCATTGGTTCATAAGCAGGTCCATAAAAAAGTTTACAATATTCATCTAAAATTTCATCTACATTTAAATTAGAATCTTCTAAAAGTTTTAATTGGACATAAAGATTTAAATGGTCAAGGGTATAATTGGGAATAAGACCTCCTACAGAACTCAACTCATTAAAAAGCCCTCTACATCCATTTTCTTTTAAAAACCTTATATCTTCAGCAATAGGATGGAGAAAAATACCAGGGAAGTTTGATGGTTCTAAATCATTCCCTTGAATATGGTCAAAGTATTCCCATATATACCATCTTTTTACTGTCTTTGCCCAATCTTTAATATTTTCTTGGTAAAAATTTTTATAGTTAGGGTCTTTTATTCCTTCAATTAAAACTCTACATATAGTCACTGCAATATTATTTGAAAGTTTTACTTTATCAGGAACAAGTGTATATCCAGCATAAGAACAACAACTTACCCATTTATCAGGATGTTTCTTTTTAACATACTTTGCTACTTCATTTACAAAATTCCAGACATAATTGCTCACCTTATCATTCCACCATGTTCCTTTCACTTCTTCATCCTTTTTTATAAGTTTTTGGCATTCTTCACATTTGCAATATTCATGAGTATCATGGGGCATAACACAAAAGTAATCTCCATAAGACCGTTCATAGTTAGTTCTACCAGCAAAATAGTCATCTGCATCATTACAAACTATTTTTAAAAGTTCTTTACTGCTTAAACATAATTGAGTTGGCCTTTCATATCCTTTGGCAAGTATTTCTTTTTTATTAGGGAATCTTTGTTTAAACCAATCGGCAATTAAAGAATGGTTTGCATTATATGCTTCAATCCCAATAAGTTTCATACGCATTAACCATAAATTTATATCTCTTATTTCCATCCTTTCTATTTTTTTCCCAGAACCTATAAAATTGAATGGTTTTGTAAATCCTAAAGGCCCGATCCATCTATATGTTGTCCATGGTTTTAATTCTAAATTTATATCTTTAACAATAATATTCTTATTCTTTGGACAAACTTCACCAATTTCTCCTGGCATATACCATCTTACTCCACAATATCTTTGTAAAAATTCATCCACTGCGTAAATAGTGCCTATTTTCTTTGAAATCTCAGGTTTTAATGACCAGTCATAGTAAATAGTAAATCCATGCCATAATCCAGTTCCATTATAATCTATTAAACCGTATTCTTCTTCATCATATCCCATAAGAACCAGTATATTTCCATATGTTTTTATAATATATTGCTGTGGTTCAAAACTTTTATTTTCTAATCCAAGAATTTTTGTAAGTTGGCTTTCTCCTATGAGAATTTTGTCTCCTTTTATAGGACGACTTACATCAGTTACAACAGGAAGTTTAGTTCCTGTAATCTTTTCTATATAATAGTTAAGTTCTTCTGCTGCAATTTGAGCACTTTTTGTTGGGTTAGAGGATAAAACTATTCTCGCTACTGGTTTACCTTCTCTGACAATACAAACAGTCCCTTTTCCTTCTTCTACAGGATATTCTACTTTCATCCATTCTTGACCGCTTGCCATTGAACCTTTTACATCATAATCTTTCCCTTTCCATATAAAATTAATTGGACTTGCTTTTCCTATGACCATACCTACCAGAAAAATTAAAATACTCAATTTCCATCCTATCTTGCCCTCCTTTTTTTAATTGAAGACTTGGTCTATTTTTATTTTATATATCCTTGAATTTCTAGTATCGGTAATATAAAGATAACCTTTATTGTCTAAAACAATTCCTGTTGGTTCCCTCATTTTTCCGGATTTGTACCCATAACTTCCAAACCAACCTAAAAACTCTCCTCTTCTGTTGAATTTTTGAACTCTTGCATTTCCTTTATCTATAACATAAATACTTCCATCTTTTTCATCAACACATATACCAGAGGGATTATTAAATCTACCAGGGATATTCCCATATGAACCTAAAATATTTGTTGGTTTGCCTTCTGAAATAAAGTCATTTGCTGGTGAACCATCTGACTTAAATTTCATTACACAATGCTTTGTTGCATTTGTAATATAAATATTTCCAGTTTTGTCAACACATATACCTCCACAATAACCTTCTATCTCTATAAAATTCTTTCCTGAAAAACTATTTAGTGGTTTTCCTTCTTTTGTAAATTTCTGAATTCTTTTACCAGTTCCTTCTGCTACATAAATATTCCCTTCTTCATCTATTGATATACCTATTACCTGACTAAATTTTCCTATATCTTTCCCAAAACCGCCAAATTCAATCTTATCACCAATTTTAAGAGGAACAAGATCCAAACTAAATTTAGTTATACAATGATAGGCAATATTTCCTACATAAATATTCCCTTCTTTATCTACAAAAACACAACTATTATATTCATATTTTGTATAAACTTTTGTTAAAAAATTACCTTCTGAATTAAGTTTTTGAATCCGATTACTTCTAAAATCACAAACAATAATATTTCCTTCTTTGTTTGTTCCTATTCCACTTGGCATAACAAAATATCCATCTTTCCATCCTTTCCCACCTATAAAATTCTTTTCTTCAAATTCATTTGCAGGTGTCAAATCTTGTTTAAACTTCATCAATTTTGACATATCTGAAATATAAATATTTCCTTCTATATCAATTTTTATACTGCGTGGAAACAAAATCTCTATTTTTTCTTCTTTCATTTTTTCAAAATTGGGACTAAATTTTACCAATTTATGATTCCCTGCTGCATATATATTGTTATCTTTATCAATATCTATAGCAGTAAAATTATCTGTTTCTATCTCTTTTATTTTTTCTCCATTTTTGTTGTACTTTACAATCTTTTTTGAATTACATATATAGATATTGTCTTCTTTATCAACTGAAATATCTTTACAATTTTCAAAAGGACCAAGATATCCACTATTAGAGAAATTTTCTATCAATTTCCCATCCTTGGTATATTTAAATATTTTATTCTCTATAAGAAGATAAATATTTGTTTCTGAATCTACAACTATTTTTTTTACAGATTCTGTTTTTATAATTTTTTTTCTGTCTCCTTCTGATGAAAATATATGAACTCCTTTGTTATATTGGGCTCCAACATAAATGTTTTTTTCTTTATCCACTGAAACACACCATGGCCAACCTTTTATGGGTATTCTTAAAACAACTTCTCCGTTTTTATTAAATTTTATAAGTTCGTTTCCGCAATAATTAGGCACATAAATATTCCCTTCCTCATCAACACAAAAATCAAAAACAGAAACAACTATTCCAGAATTGTCAGAAATTATTTGATAAGAAGCAAATAGATTTTTTAAGGTGATTAGGAGTAATAAAAAAAATAAAAATTTTTTCATTTTTTACTCTTTAAGGTTGAACATACTTTTCAAGATTGTTAATTATTTCTTGCCTGTTTAGCAATTGTGCATGTCCATCTGCAAAACAACCATTTAGGTTATTATTATGCCAATCTCCAAAAGTTAAGGAAGCATAGTATTTATCCTCCCAGAAGGCATACGATTTGCTATCACAATAAAGAAGAAAGTTAGTTGCATCAGAAATTCTGGATAATTTTCTAAAGTGTGACCTAGAATTTTTTGCATAAGAAAAATGCCAGTTAGGTTCATATATTCCTATTTTAAGGCCTCTTGCTGTAGGACAAGATAGAATTCCTACTGGACCGTGTGGTCGCATCAATCCTCTACATCCAACATATTTCCCAAAAGAGCCATAACCATGCTGAAAAATACTTTGATCTCCCTCCCACCACCACCATACTCCTTCATAGTGTCCATGAATATAGTCATTGTTATCTTGTGCATACATTACTTCTGCTAAAGCAAGTTGTTTTAAATTATTCATACATATTGCCCTTCTTGCATTTTCTCTTGCTTTACTTAATGCTGGTAATAACATCGCTGCCAAAATAGCAATTATTGCTACTACGACTAACAACTCTATTAAAGTGAAGCCATGTGGTTTTGAAAAGATGCTCTTTGAAAATTTTTTTCTTAACATTTTGCACCTCCTGTAAAATTTAATTTATATATAATCATCCGCCTATTATATAGCGGATGGGAAAGGAGGAAAAGATGAACTATATAGGAGTTGATTTGCATAAGGATAGTATGAGTATTGTTGGTGTTAATCAAAATGGTGTTATTTTTGTCAAAGAGAGAATACCTACCAAATGCATTGGAAAAATAAATGAATTTTTTG
>JAMWCO010000151.1 GCA_023818785.1 Candidatus Omnitrophota bacterium | reverse complement strand
GGAGTTATACGACTTAAAAATTTACACAAACAAAAACTACTGAAATTTCCTGTAATTGCAGTTAATGATGCAAAAACAAAATATTTATTTGATAATAGATATGGAACAGGTCAGTCAACTATTGATGGATTTTTAAGAAGTACAAATACATTAATAGCAGGAAAAAATGTGGTTATCTGTGGATATGGATGGTGTGGAAAAGGGATTGCACAAAGGTTTAAAGGGATGGGAGGTAAAGTTATAATAGTTGAAGTAGACCCTATAAAAGCCCTTGAAGCATCAATGGATGGTTTTTTTGTTATGCCACTTAAAGAAGCGTCAAAAATTGGAGATATATTTATAACTGCCACAGGAAATACTTCTGTAATTACAATGAAAGAAATAGATAAAATGAAAGATGGAGTGATTTTGGGGAATTCTGGCCATTTTAATGTTGAAATAAGAATGGATGAAATTGAAAAAAATAAAATAAAAAAGAGAAGAATAAGAAATGGACTTGAAGAGTATATACTTAAAAATGGTAAAAAAATTTATATTCTTGGAGAAGGAAGATTACTAAATCTTGCCTGTGGAGAAGGACATCCACCAGAAGTTATGGATATGAGTTTTTCTAACCAATTCCTATCTATCAAATTTCTTAAAGAAAACCCCAATATTGAAATTAATATTTACAATGTTCCAGAGGAAATAGATAAACAGGTGGCTAAATATAAACTTGAAACGATGAATATAAAAATAAACTCATTAACAGAAGAACAAAAAAAATATTTATCTTCTTGGGATTTTGGGACTTCATGAAAAAATTCCTTATCGTTGGGATAACAGGTATTTTAGGTTCTGGAAAAACAACTGTCTCAGAAATTATAAAAAAAATGGGATTTAAACTTATTTCTTGTGATGCAATTGTTAATGATTTACTTGAGAAAAAAAGAATTATTAATAAGTTCAAAAAAATTTTAGGAGAAGATATTTTAACTGATGGTAAAATAAACAGAAAAATAGTAAGAAAAATAATATTTAATGATATATCTAAAAAAAGGGAAATAGAAAGTTTATTACATCCAATTGTATTTAAGAAAATAAAGGAAAAAATACTTGACATCAAAGAAAAAGATGGTATAATATTTATAGAAATTCCCCTACTCTTTGAAACAAAAAGTGAAAAGTTATTTGATAAAATTATAGTGGTAAGTGCACCTCTTAAAGAAATAAAAAAGAGATTAATAGGTAAATATTCAGAAGAAGAAATTGAAAAAATATGGAAAAGTCAATTATCCATCTCATATAAAAAGAAAAGGGCAGATTATATTTTAAATAATTCTGGTTCAATTTTAGAAACAGAAAAGAAGGTTAAAAAAATAATTAAAGATTTGTTAAGAATAAAAGGAGAGCAAAATGGAAGAAATTAATGTTTCAAATTTAAGGAAGTTAAGTGTTACCAAATTACAAAAAATTGCTAAAGAAATGGATGTAAATGGAGTAAGTGGTTTGAGAAAAGAAGATTTAATTTACAAAATAATGGAAGCACAAGCAAGAAAAAATGGACTTTTATTTGGAGAAGGTGTTCTTGAAGTTTTACCAGATGGTTTTGGGTTTTTAAGAGTGCCAAATTATAACTATCTTCCAGGTCCAGATGATATATATGTCTCACCTTCTCAAATAAAAAAATTTGGTCTTAAAACAGGAGATACTGTTTCTGGACAGATAAGACCACCAAAAGATAATGAAAAATATTTTGCACTTTTAAAAGTTGAAATGGTAAATGGAGAGGCTCCAGAAAATATTGCTTCAAGAGTCCCATTTGAGGAATTAACACCAATTCATCCAAATGAAAGATTTATTTTAGAAACAACATCAGATGAAATAACAACAAGAGTAATTGATTTAATTGCACCTATTGGAAAAGGACAGAGAGGATTAATTGTATCTCCACCAAGAGCAGGAAAAACCGTAATTTTACAGAAAATAGCAAATGCTATTGCAAAAAATCATCCTGAGGTTTACTTAATTGTTCTCCTTGTTGCTGAAAGACCAGAAGAAGTTACAGAAATGAGAAGGATTGTTAAAGGAGAAGTAATAAGTGCTACATTTGATGAATCGCCAGAAAGACACACTCAAGTTGCTGAAATAGCCCTTGAAAAAGCGAAAAGACTTGTAGAACATAGAAAAGATGTAGTAATTCTTCTTGATAGTATTACACGACTTGCAAGAGCATATAATGTATTGGTTCCACATAGTGGAAAAATAATGACAGGCGGTCTTGAATCAACAGCACTTGATAAACCAAAAAGATTTTTTGGTGCAGCAAGAAATATAGAAGAAGGTGGAAGTTTAACAATAATAGGAACTGCTCTGATAGATACAGGAAGCAAAATGGATGATGTTATATTTGAAGAATTTAAAGGAACAGGAAATATGGAAATAAATCTTGATAGAAAACTTGCTGATAGAAGAATTTTCCCAGCAATAGATATTAATAGGTCTGGAACAAGAAGGGAAGAATTATTAATAAACTCTGAGGAATTACAGTTAATATGGTTATTAAGAAAAATACTTGCTCCTTTAAATCCAATTGAAGCAATGGAACTTCTTATTAATAAAATAAAAACTACAAAATCAAATATTGAATTATTATTAAGTTTAAGAGCACAGGCAAAAGAGTACTCAAATTTATAAATCCGAACTTTCAAAGTAGATTACTAAACTTCGGGGTGCTCGGATTTGAACCGAGGACCTCTTGGTCCCGAACCAAGCGCTCTAAAACCAGACTGAGCTACACCCCGAATATTGCGGCCAACCCGACTTGAACGGGTAACTTTCGGGTCCGCAACCCGATGTTCTATCCAATTGAACTATGGCCGCTATTTTAAATTATACCTATTCCTAATAAAAAAATCATTCCCATAAATATCTATGCCAACAATTGCAGGGAAATTATATACCTCAAGTTCATATATGGCTTCCGGACCAAGTTCTTCAAAACATACAAGTTTTATATTTTTAACAAACTGATTAAGATAAGCACCACAACCACCAAAGGTAACAAAATATACAACTTTAAATTTTTTAAATATATTTACAATCTCTTTACTTCTTTCTCCTTTTCCCATAGTTCCTTTTAGACCAAGTTTTAAAAGAGGAATTGTTAATTTATCCATTCTTTTGCTTGTTGTTGGACCTATAGAACCAACTATTTTCCCTTTTGGAGTAGGAGACGGTCCTGCATAATATATAAGTGAGCCCTTCAAATTTACAGGAATATCTTGTTTTTTCTTAATCATTTCATTCAACTTTTTATGTGCCATGTCTCTTGCAGTTAAAATTTTACCATTTATAAAAACTTCATCTCCTACCTTTAACCTCTCTAAAAATTTTTCATTATCAACAGGGAAATATATATTTTTCATATCTCAAAACTCCCTACTCTATGTGCCCAGCAACAAATATTAACAGCAACAGGAAGTCCTGCTATATGTGTTGGATATGTTTCAATTTTTAAATCAAGAACTGTTAAATTTCCTCCAAATCCACCTGGTCCTATTTTTAAATTATTTAACTTTTCAGTAATTTCTTTTTCCCATTTATTATACTCTCCATTTTCTTCTCCTATCTTTGTCAATGCATATTTTGATAATATTGCTGCTTTTTCAAAAGAACCGCCAATTCCAACACCTACAAATATTGGAGGACATGGTAAACTTC
>JAMWCO010000008.1 GCA_023818785.1 Candidatus Omnitrophota bacterium | reverse complement strand
ATGGGAAATAGAAAAAATAAAAATGAACTCTCTCTCTCTCTCTCTCTCTCTCGTAGATATATTATTATAAAAAATTTCTTCTTTTATAAAAATCCTTTATTTTACATCTACCAGTTATTATGGTGGATGATTATATATATTTTCCTATTTGCCATCCGGTTATGCCGGATGATTATATATAGATTAAATTTTAAAAATGGAGGTGTAAAATGTTAAGAAAAAAATTTTCAAAGAGCATCTTTTCAAAACCACATGGCTTCACATTAATAGAGTTGTTAGTCGTAGTAGCAATAATTGCTATTTTAGCAGCGATGCTTTTACCAGCATTAAGTAAAGCAAGAGAAAGGGCAAGAATGGCAAACTGTATGAATAATATGAAACAAATAAATCTTGCTTTAATGATGTATTTTGAAGATTATGATGAATGGATGATTTTTTGGAATGTAAGTTTACCACTGCCTTGCGGTAAATGGCAACCAAGATTAGTGAAATATATGAATAATAATTATAAAATTTTTGATTGTCCAAGTATAAAATCACTTCTTATAATTCCACCTGGAGAAACAAAGAGTTATCAGTTTGATTATATTGCAAACTATAGATTGATGCATCCATGGGCATATAATAATCCAACCCCACCTGTTAAACGGTCAAAAATAAGATTTCCTTCTGATACTGTCTGGTTGGCTGAAATTAATGTTTCTGTGATTACAGATGGATATAATTATGGATTTGGATGGGGCACAAGTCCAGGTACTTCAAGATGGGGTTTCCCACATAATAATGGAAGTAATTTTGCTTTTATAGATGCACATGTAGAATGGTATCCTAAAGATAGTGCTCTTATATATGCCAATAACCCATCATCTGGGAAATTAAGGACAGTTCCTTATTAAAGTAATAAAGAAATTTTTTAAAAGCAAAGTCATATTTTTTAGAGAGCCCTCATTAAAAGAGGGGGGGAAATATGAAGAAAATTATATTTTTAATTTTATTTTTTACTTTTAATTTATTTTCTTCTACTCCAAAAATTTTATCAATTGAATTTAGCACAGATGGAGGAAAAACTTATACAAACGATTTCCCTGTAATAGAAGGAGCAAAAGAAGTATTTGTAAAAGTTTCATGGGAAATACCTGCAGAAATAAAAGAAGATATAAAAGATGGTGTTGTTTTAACAATTTTATATAGTGAACAAACTGATTTTGCAAGTGCCAATCGTGGATACCATACAAAAAATGAAGGATGGATAACAAATGGATGGTTTCAAAGATTACCAAAATACTACTTTGGATTAAGTGAAAAAAGTTGTATTTATGCCATTGATTTAAGAGAAAGAAAAGAGGGAACATTAGGAGATGAGAATAAATGGGATAAAGACCAGAAAAAATGGATAAATGCTCCTTTACCATACTGTCCACCTTTAAAAGAAGGAACATATAAATTTACTGTTTCTGTTTATTATTATACAAAAGATAATAAGCGAATTATAAATAACGAGGATTTTTTTATAACTATAAGCAAAAAGAAAAAAGAAATTGAAAATGGGAAAGAAACAAAAATAAATCAACAGAAAAGTGATATTGTGCAAAAAGTTTGTTCCTATTTTGATATAAGAGAAGATTATATTTTTAGCATTGATGAAATAAAAATTATAGAAGGGAAAGGAGATATTAAAAAGGATGGTAAATTTGTTATAACACAAAGTGAGCAAGAAATTGGGTGGAATATCTCAAATATAAAAGAAGGAGATTATTATATTTTACTAATCACACAAACAGGGATACAGACAGGAGAAGAAGAGATTTTGAGAGATTCACCTTTTATTTTTTTAAATGGGAAAGGAGTTATTTTTGATAAATGTGGACCTCTTTTTTCTTATAAAAATATTTATTATTCAATTATACAATCTAAGAGACCATATTATATAAAAAATGGAGATGAGATAAGAATAAACTCAATAAGAAAAAATATACTTATTGGAAACTTAATTTTAAAGAAAGAAAAAATAGAGGGTTTGCCACTTTTTGTAAGAGAACCTTATAATTTGGATGATTTTATAAGAATAGATGGGAAATTTGAAGGGATTTCATTTGAAAATAAAAAAGGGAACTTCTTTTTCTCTTTAAAAAATGTCAAAGGCAGAAAAGAGAAGTATAAATATCAACTTAAAATATTGGACTTTCAGCAAAGGAAAATATTAGAAAAAAATGAGGATATAGAATTAATAAATAGAGAAAAATATGAGAAAAATTTTGAGTTTCAACTTACAGATACAGATAGATACAGAGCAATTTTAATTTGTTATGACCAGGATGGGAATAAAATAGAAAAACAGTTTGAAATACTTGTTGATAATCCTTTTAGTTTTAGAAAAAAAATATGGCTGAACAAAGATTGGGAGTATTTTTCTATAAAAGATGATGGGACATTAAAAACAAGAAAAATTAAAAAGGATATGTTAAAAGGGGATGAGAAGTGGAAAAGAGTAGATTTACCTGCAAGTTGGAAAGATTTACCAGGAGAGACAGGTCATATATGCTGGTACAGGAAGAAATTTTTTGTTCCAGAATGGTTTAAAAATGAGAGATATTTTATTCATTTTTCAAGAATAAATTGTGAATGTGAAGTATATTTAAATGGAGAAAAAATCGGCGAGCATTTTGGCTACGGACCATTTGAAATAGAAATTACAAAATACTTAAAAGTTAATGAAAATAATGAGATTTTGCTTGGTGTAAGGGACGAGATTGCATGTTTAGTTGAGGATGAACTATCAAAACCAAATATAGAAGTTGATTATTCATCTAAACTTAAATCTCCACTTTTTTCAAAAAAAGCAGGGGTAGGCGAAGTTTATATATATTCAACAAAAGACCTGAAAATTGAGGATATATTCATAAAAACATTTTATAGAGAAAAGAAAATTATTCTTGAAATACAACTTCCTGAAATAAGAAAAGAAGGATTAGTTTTAAAAAATAAAATTTATTCTGAAGGGAAACAAGTTTTCGAATTTGATGAGTATAAAATTAAAAAAGATGAAAGTAAAATAAAACTTGAAAAGAAATGGAGCAATCCAATTTTATGGGGTCCAAAAGAATTTCCGCTATTGGTATTAAAAACAGAACTTTTTTATGGAGAAAGGATTATAGATATGATTGAAACAAGATTTGGTTTTAGAGAATTTTGGCCTGAAGGGAAACATTTGTACTGGAATGGAGTCAAACTCAAATTGCCTTCTTTAGCATTTTTATCAACTTGGGGATGGGATTTGACAAACAGGAGTAAAAGAGAGTTTATAAGAAATGAATATATGATGTTGAGTAAGAAATTTGGAGTGAAGATGCATAGACATATTTATGACCCTGAATATAGAGCAGAAATAGCAGATGAAGAAGGTATAATTTTTGCACAAGGCACAGCAACAATTGCTGGTCCTACAGACCATATTCTTGATAGTGACGAATTTTGGGAAAATAAAATTAGAACTGATAAAGAAATAATAAATGGTTTAAAAAATCATCCTTCAGTAGTCACCTGGTATGTTAGTAATGAATTTATGGGATATTCTAACCAGAAAAATTATGAAAGATTAAAAAGAGTTTATGAAGAACTTATAAAGGTTGATGACACAAGGATTATAGAATTTGGATGTGATATTGACTTAAGAGGTGTTACAAATATATTTTCAACCCATTATCCAGTTGATGTTTATGCTTTAAGATATCCAACAACATTCTTGCCAAACCTTGTATATTGGAGAGATATAGATAAAAGTTTTGAGAAAGGGATGCAAATACCTTCTGGGCAAGTTAAAAAAGTAGCAAATGTAATTGAGGGGTCACCAATGAGATATGGAGAAAAACCAATAATAATAAATGAATGTTGTTGGAATGTCCATTTCAATCCACCAGATGGTTTTACAAGATTAATTGGAGAAGAAGTATATGTAAATCCAGCAAGTGTTGAGATTGGGCATAAGGAAACCAATAAATGGTTTGTATATGGTCATAGAGATGTTGAAAGTAGTGTAATAACTTTGTGGGAATGGATATATAGAAATCCAATCCTTCTTGAAATACCAGAAGTTGATATAAACATTATTCAGAAATATAACAAATTTTTTGAAGGCGAATATGTTAGTTATGATGTAAATCTACATTATGATAGATTTGAAGATAAAAAACTGGAATTTAAATGGAAATTGGAAAATGAAAAAGGGGAAATGATTAAAGGTGATAATAAGTATCTAAGTTTTAGTTCCTGCGATTTAATTAGAGAAAAAGTCACATTTTTATTACCAAAAGTTAAGCAAAAAGAAAAATTTTTCTTAAAATTATATTTATTAGATGGAAATTATCCACTTGTTAAAAAAGAAGTCACTATCTTTACATATCCTAAATCTTCTATTTCAATTAAAACAAAACATAATATTGCTCTTTATGACCCAGAGAATACAACATTTACGAATCTGACAAAATTAATTTCAAATATTGAAAATATAGACAGAATTTCTCCTGAAATATTAAAAAAATTTGATATTTTAATTATTGGTGAGAAACAAAAAGAAATAAAAGATGAAGCAAAAGAAAATATATTGAAATGGGTAAAAGATGGAGGGAAGGTTTTGATTTTAAAACAGAATAAGAATTTAAATCTTTCTCCTATGCCATTAATTCCATCATCATTAAATTCAAGCACATCATTAACTTTTAGAAATTCTCATCCATTATTTAAAAAAATTAATATTGATGAATTGAATTACTGGTATCCAGAACATAAGATTGGTGAAAACTTTTACATAAAGCCACAAAGTGGTAATTATAAATGTCTTGTTGAAGCAGGTGGGCCAGAAGGTTATATTTATGTAGGTATGATAGAAATACCTTATGGCGATGGATTATTATTTTTTAATCAATTAAATTTATTAGAAAATTTTGAAAAAAATCCTATCTGTAAAATTATACTGCAAGAAATTATTGAATATTTGGGTAGTTATAAAGAGAATATACAAAAATGTGGTGTTATATTAGGCCAAACCACTGAATTTCTGAGAGGACTTATGAATATTGGGGTTAAATTTGATATAATTAAAAACTTGGATGAGATATATAATTACAAAGTTATATTAATTGATGAAAAATATATTCCAAAAGCAGATGAAATAGAAAAGTTGAATTTATATCTTAGAAAGGGTGGAATGCTTTTCTTTAATAAAGTTACATATGAAAATTGCGGATATATCTCAAAAATAGTTGAGGATGAGATAAAGATAACAAAAGTTTTGCCAGAATCATTTGTAGGAAGAGCGATAAAGATGGGAAGGAATAAAATTATTGAAGGATTAACAAATTATGATTTTTTCTGGAAAAGAAGACCTGAAAGTGAAAATTATGGAATTATTTTTTCTGCAAAGGAATATAATCTTGGCCAAATTTCAGATTATGAGATATTAAGTCAAAAAGGGGATTATCTATTTTATCCATCGTATATATTAAATTTAAAAGTTGGAAAAGGAGAAGCAATTTTGAATAATATAAATTGGGAGGGAGGACATAAACCACATTCAACAAGAATAATTTCTACAATTTTAACAAATATTGGTGTTAAAATTGAAAAGGAGAAAGAAGAAGAAATTCCCAAAAATTTAAATTATAAAATGATTGACATATCAAATTTTTTAAATAGGAGTTTTAAAGATGAAAAAAAAGATGATGGAATTGGCGGATGGACAGACCAAGGCCCTGATTGTGATTTAAGCGATTTCCCCCTTGATAAGAATATTTTTATTTCAGATGGTGTCCCATTTAGAATAGAAAAACCTTTAAGTTGTATTGTTTTAAGTTCAAAATATAGACCTCAAAGTAATCTCCCTGAAAAAATTGAAATACCTATTAATTCCAAATTTGATTTTTTATTTTTTCTACAATCATCCGCATGGACAAGTAAAGACCACCATGGAAGTTATATTATAAATTATGAAGATGGCACCAATTATGAAATAAAATTAGTAGGAGGAGTAAATTTAAGAGATTGGGCTTCATCTAATCCTGAAGAACCATTTTTATATGAAACTGACACATTTACAAAATGTGCATGGAAGGGAAAAAGTGGAGTATTTCCAATAGTAAGTATATATAAAATGGGATGGAGAAATCCTTTTCCAGAGAAAGAAATAAAATCAATAATATTTTCAAGTAAAAAAATAGGTGTTCCTATTTTAATTGCAATTACAGGTGGGAATAGACCCGACAAGATAGAAAAATAAAAAAGCAAAATTTCACCTAAATAGGGAAAAGATTGAAAAAAGTTGATGATTATTATGGGTCTTTCGTATTTTATATTGGGTAAAAAAATCAAGGTCATTACTTTTTCTATGTTTGAGATAAAATAAAGAAAGGGCTGTCCATTTTAAAAACTAAAAAAATTTTTTCTTCAATTTTATTTTCATTCTTTTTTAATATAAATTAAAACTTAATTATAGAAAAAACATCATAATCTTTTAATCTCTCTCTGCCATTTAAATCAGTAAGTTCAACAAGAAACAAAATCTTTTCAACAATACCACCACATTTTTCTATCAATTTTACAGAAGCAAAAGCAGTTCCACCAGTAGCAAGTAAATCATCAATAAGAATAACTCTCTCTCCTTTTTTTATACCATCCTGATGTATTTCAATTGTATCAACTCCATATTCAAGGTCATACTCCATCTTAATTTTCTTCCATGGAAGTTTCCCTGATTTTCTTATTGGGACAAAACCAACTCCAAGTAAATATGAAAGTGGAGAACCAAAAATGAAACCCCTTGATTCAATTGCAACAACTTTTTTTACATTTTTTGGTGTTTCTTTTTTAAAAGTGAGAATAACTTGCTTAAATGCTTCTCCATCCTGAAGAATTGGTGTAATATCTCTAAATAAAATACCACTTTTTGGAAAATCAGGGATTGTCCTAATTAAACTTTTCAAATCTTTCATTTTAACTCCTTTTTTATTTTCTCGCATTCCTCTTTTAATTTTTTAAGAGCAACCTTTTTTATCTGATGAATTCTTTGCCTTGTTACTCCAAGTTTTTTTGCTATTTCTTTATAACTATATTGAATACCATTTTCAATACCATAGTGTAATTTTAAAACACTAAACCACATATCTACATTTGCTCTTTTCTCTTTCTCCCTTATCCTATCAAAAATTTTATTTAAAATATCTTTATTTCTCAATACTTCCCAGGTAAAATCTGTCTTTTTATGATTTTTATCTATTATATCAAAAAGGTCAATATCTCTATCTCCATTATAAAAATCTGAAGAAATAACTGTAATTTCATCAGAATATCTTTTTAATTTTTTTACTACACTTACAGGAATTTTTAATTCTTTTGCTATTTCTTCATCCTTAGCATCTCTACCATATTTTAAATTGTAAGTATTGTTAATTTCTCCTATTTTTTCTTTAAATTCATGATATTTCTCAGGTATCTTCAAAATCTCAAATTCTTTCATTATTGCTCTTAAAATAAATCTTTTTATCCAGAAATAAGCATATGTTCCAAATTTTACTTTTCTTCTAAAATCAAATTTTTCAATTGCTCTTAATAATCCCATATTACCTTCTGCAATCAAATCTGGCAAAATCTCTGAAGTAAAAGCATATTTTTTAGCAATATGAAAAACAAGACCTTGATTATTTTTTATAAATTCTTCCTTTAATTTTTTATCTCCTTTCCTTATCCTAATTATAATTTCTTTTTCTTCTTTTAATGATGTTTTTTTTGCCATTTTAACCATTTTTTAAATTTTTTTTAATCTCTTCAATGATGAAATTAATATCAACTCCTTTTTCTATTATCCCACTTACAAATTTTTCATTACCTCCACCTTTTATATATTTAGATAAATTTTTTATAATTTTTATTGCAGAGATATCTCCTTTAAAATTATCTCCAACTTTAAATACAAAAAAACTTTCTCCATTTATTTCAGAAACCACAAAAACAATCCCATTTTTTTCTTTATTTACAACTATATCAGAAATTTTTGCAACATTCTCTTTTTCATTAATATTAACCTTAAAATAAAAAAACTTAACTTCTTTTCCATTTATATAAAGTTTCTGGGGATTTTTTAAAATTTCTTCTGTAATTTTTGTAATATCCATATTAACATATTTCTCAATGATTTTATTTTTTTCTTCTAACTCATCTATTATCTTCTCAATTCTACCAGCAATTTTCTCTTCATCTACTTTTAACAAATTTGAGATATTTTTCAATGTTGATAAAGATTTGTAAAAGTATTCAAGACAATTTTTATAAGTTATTGCTTCAACTCTTTTTAAGTTCTTACCAATAGTTGAAAATGATGTTATATGAAACAAAAAAATATCTCCTGTATTTTTTAAATGTGTTCCACCACAAACTTCTTTATGAAAATTCCCTGTTGAAACAACTCTAACTTTTTCACCATATTTCTCCGTAAATAAAGCAATGGCTCCTTTTTCAACTGCTTCATTCAAAGTCATCTCTTCAACAAAAACAGGAACTTTTTCAAAAATTTTTTCACATACTAAACTTTCCACTTTTTTTATTATCTCTTGGTCAATATCTGTAAAACATACAAAATCAAACCTCAATTTATCATCTCCTACATAAGAACCTGCCTGTCTTACTTCTTTCCCTATTATTTCTCTTAATGCATAATGAAGAAGATGTGTTGAAGTATGATTTATAGAGATACTTTTTCTAATTGCTTCATCAACAATTAAATAAAATTCACCTTTAATCTTTAAATCTTCTATATTCCCTTTAATCACTTTACCAATATGATAAATTAGACCTTTTTCGTCTATCTGAGTATCAATAACCTTAAATTTAAAATTATCATTAAATATTATCCCTCTATCTCCAATCTGGCCACCCTTTTCAGGATAAAAAACAGTTTTGTCAAAAATAAGATAATATAAGTCATTTTCTCCTTTATAAATTCCAATAATAACTCCTTTTTCAGATATCTTTTCATATCCAACAAATTCTGTTTCTACAATTCTATCAGATACCAAGATTTCTTCCTTCTTCATACCTATCTTTGATTTTTTTCTTGATTGCTCTTTCTGTTTTTCCATATATCTTTCAAATTCATTCCAATCAACTCTTTTATTATATTGAAATGCAAGTTCATCTATTAAATCTTTTGGTATTCCATAAGTATCATATAATTTAAATATAGTTTCTCCACCAATTTCTTCTTTTTCCTCTTTCTTTATAACTTCAAAAAATATTTTTCTTGACGATGAAACTAAGTAATGAAACCTCTCTTCTTCTTCATGTATAACTTTTTCAATAATTTTTTTATTGATTAATAGTTCCGGATAAACTTCTTTCATTTTTTCAATTACAACTTCAGATAAATTAAATAAAAATGGTTCCTTTAAATTCAAATCAAGCCCACTTAAACAACCCCTTCTTATTATCCTTCTTAAAACATATCCTCTACCTTCATTTGAAGGTAATACTCCATCACTAATTGCAAAAACAATACCTCTTATATGGTCTGAAATAATCCTAAAATTCCTCTTATTTTCCCTATATGAAAACCCACTCATTCTTTCTATCTTTTTTATAATTGGTATAAAAAGGTCTGTATCATAATTTGTTTCAACTTCTTGCAAAATTCTTGTTATCCTTTCAAGACCCATTCCAGTATCAACACCTCTTCTTTTCAAAGGTAAAAAAGAGCCATCTTTCTGTTTATCATATTGAATAAATACAAGATTCCAAAACTCAAGAAACCTATCACAACTACACCCAGGTTTACAACTATCCTTCCCACATCCTTTTTCTTTCCCAAAGTCAAAATAAATCTCTGTACATGGTCCACAAGGCCCAGTATCACCTGCAGGCCCCCAAAAATTATCCTTTTCTCCAAGAGGTATTATCCTTCCTTCTGGCAAAAATCTTTTCCAGTAATCTCTTGTTTCTATATCATCTTTAAAATAGGATACCCATAAATTTTCTTCTTTTATATTTAAAACCCCAATAATAAACTCAAATGCCCATTCAATTGCTTCTTTTTTAAAATAATCTCCAAAAGAAAAATTGCCAAGCATTTCAAAAAAAGTGTGATGTTTACCACTTTCTCCAATTTTTTCAAGGTCACTATCCTTTCCACCTGCTCTTAAACATTTCTGACAACTTGTTGCTCTTGTATATGATAAAGGAACATCTGTCGCCCAGAATTTTTTAAATTGAACCATACCTGCATTTGTAAAAAGTAAAGTAGGGTCTTCAATAGGAATTAAACTACTACTCCTAACAATTTTATGGTCTTTACTTTCAAAAAATTTTAAATAAGATTCCCTTATTATTTTGCTTTCCATATTTTTTATTCTATCATTTTTAAAAATAAATTTTCAAATTTTGCTTAATTTAATATTGGGGAAAAGCAAAATTTTTAAATTTCAGGATAGTATTCTTTAATTAATTTTTCTATAATTTCTTCGTGGTAACCTTTACTTTTAAGATTTAGAATAATTGATTTTTTATTTTTTCTTCTAAAATTTTCTAAAATTTTTTTACATCTCTCAAATTCTTCATCAAAATTATACTCTTTCTTAAAATTCTCAATAATCTCTTCTCTTATTTTTCTCTTCTCAAGTTCTCTCAATATATAATAATATCCTTTCCCTTTATTTTTCAATCTATTAACAATTTTCTCACAAAGAGAAGAATCATCAATCAGTTTTTCTTTTTTTAGTTTATCTAAAATAGAAGGTGGAATTGAAGGAAATTTTTCTGCGATTTCTTTTTCTGAATAATCCTTTTTACTTAATAATTTCAAAACTTTCTTAAATATTTCTTTATTATTTCTCACCTTTAAGAACTAAAAACCTGCTCACTCCTCCATATTTAATAAGAATTCTTACATTCACATTTCTACCAATACTTTTTATTGCTTTTCTATAATCAGAAATACTTGAAATTTTATAATTCCCTATCATTTTAATCACACTACCAACTTTTATCCCACTCTCATCTGCTGGTGACCCACTTTCTACATAAGTAACTACTACTCCTTCATTATCATCAATTCCAAATTGTGATTTTACTTCTTCGGTTAAAGAAGATACTCTCATACCTCTCCATAATTTTTCTTCTGTCTCTGCTACTTTTGGTTCTTCAGCAGGCATTTCACCAACATTTACATATAAATTAACTCTCTTTTTATCCCTCCAAACAACAACAGAAACTCTTTTCCCAGGAGGAGTATTCGCGACTTTCATCTGTAAATCCTTAACATCTTTAACTTCATTCCCATCATATTCAATAATAACATCTCCTTCTTTTATCCCTGCTTTTTCTGCTGGACTATTTTCTATAATTTGAGCAACAAGGGCACCTTTTACTTCTGGTAAATCAAATGATTTTGCAAGTTCTTCATCAAGTGGTTGTAAATAAATGCCAAGATACCCCCTTGTAACTCTCCCTTTTTCTTTCAATTGAGAAAAAATTCTTTTTGCAAGATTTATAGGAATTGCAAAACCAATACCCTGAGCAGCATAAGGAGCAATTATAAAAGTATTTATCCCAATTACTTCTCCTCTTATATTTACAAGTGGACCTCCTGAATTTCCAGGATTGATTGCTGCATCTGTCTGAATAAAATCCTCATATTGAGTTATTCCAAAACCGCTTCTTCCTTTTGCACTAATAACTCCAACTGTAACTGTCTCTTCAAGTCCAAAAGGATTTCCAATTGCAATAACCCATTCTCCAACTTCAATTTTATCAGAATCACCAAGTTTAACAGATGGTAAATTTCTTCCCGGGTTTATTTTTATCAAAGCAAGGTCTGTTTTTGGGTCTGTCCCTATAACTTTTGCCTCATATTTCCTTTCATCTCCAAGAAGTTTAACAAGAATTTTATCAACTCCTTCAATTACATGATTATTTGTTAGAATATATCCTTCCTCATCAACAACAAATCCAGAACCAAGCCCTTCTTGTTTCTTTTTATATGTTTTAGGTTCAGACCTTCTTCTTGGAAATCCAAAAAATTCATCAAAAGGAGACTTGAAAAATTCTTCTAAATCTCCAAAAGGGTCCCAATATCTATATGTGATAACTTTTTCAGTAGTAATCTGAACAACTGATGGTTTAACTAATTTTGCTACTTGAACAAATGCACTTTGTAAAGATAATGGTTCATCAAGAGAAGTTGGTGTAACTACTCCTGAATAAAATTTTCTTGAATCATTTCTCTTTTCAATTGCAGTATATCCAGTAAAAACAAGACCACTAAAAACAAATCCTAAAATAAAACTAATTAAAATATTCCTTTTCATTTTTCCCTCCTCTTTTTAATTTAGATGAATTTTATCAAAAAAAGGTTTATTTTACTTTAATCCACTTTCTTTCTTTTATTGATTGATCAACTGCTTCAAGGACCTCCTGACATTTAACACCATCATAGAAATTTGGGCTCAGATTTTCTCCTTTACTTATTGAATTGAATATATCTGCTACCATATTCACAAAACTTTCTCCATAACCAATTATATGACCTGCTGGCCACCAGTTTCCTGCATAAGGATGTGTTGCATCTGTTGCTAAAATTGTCCTAAATCCTTGAGAATCTTGTTCATCTTCTCTACTATAAAATTCAAGTTCATTAAGTCGTTCAAGATTAAAGACAATACTTCCTTTACTACCATTTATTTCAAACCTTTGATGGTTTTTCCTACCAACTGCAAATCTTGTTGCTTCAAATGAACCAATTGCTCCATTTCTAAATCTTACGAGAAAAATAGTAGTATCATCAACATCAACAATCCCTTTTTCCTCTGCCTTCTCTTTAAATTCTCCAAGCCCTGTTTCAAGTTCTTCTTTTTCTTTTAATATAGGTCTTTCTTTAATAAATGTTTCATTTATCCCACAAACTTCATCAAATTCTCCAACAAGATATCTTGCCATATCAATTAAGTGAGCATTTAAATCACCATGAGCACCACTTCCAGCAACTGATTTCTGAAGTCGCCAAACTAATGGAAAATCTGGGTCAACTATCCAATCCTGTAAATATACTGCCCTCATATGATAAATTTTACCAATTTTACCTTGTTCAATAAGTTTTTTAGCCAAACCAACAGCAGGTAATTTTCTATAATTAAAACAAATAGCATGTTTAACTTTATATTTTTCAACTGCTTCAAGCATCTCATATGCATCTTTTAATGTTGAAGCAAGCGGTTTCTCACAGAATACAATTTTACCATTTTTTGCTGCTTGGATTGCAATATCTTTATGAGCATTTGGAGGAGTTGTTATATCAATTAAATCAATATCTTTTCTTTCAACAACTTTTTTCCAATCCGTCTCATATTCTTGCCAACCAAATCTTTCTTTCGCCTGACTTACTGCTTTTTCTGTTCTTCCACATATAACTTTCATAACTACTTTTACTGGTAAATCAAAAAATAAAGAGACATTTTTATAAGCAAAAGAGTGTGCTTTCCCCATAAATTTATAACCAATAAGTCCAACATTAATCTCTTTCATTTTTTACCTCCTTTTTTTACTTCTGTTTCTTCTATCCTTTCTGGAATAAGAACTTCATTTTCTTCCTTTTTCCCTATTTTAATTAAACCTACCTTTTCTCTTATTTTTCTATCAATTTCTTCATATAAAGAAGTTTCTTTCTTTAAACTCTCAATTATATTTTCTATCCCTTGACCAAGTGTTTTACCTTGATAAGAATAATAACTACCTTTCTTCTCAATAATTCCATAACTTAATCCTGCTTCTATCAAAGATGCCTCTTTACTTATACCCTGACCATAATATATTTCAAGTTCTGTTTCTTTAAATGGTGGTGCAACTTTATTTTTTACAACTTTTACTTTTATTCTACTTCCAACTATATCATTTCCCCTTTTTATACTATCTACCTTTCTCACTTCAAGACGAACAGATGCATAAAATTTTAAAGCCCTTCCACCTGGTGTCGTTTCTGGATTACCAAAAAATACACCTATTTTTTCCCTTACTTGATTTATAAAAATTGCTGCTGTTTTTGATTTACTTATATATCCAGTAAGTTTTCTCAATGCCTGAGACATAAGTCGTGCCTGAAGACCCATAACACTATCTCCCATCTCTCCTTCAAGTTCTGCTCTTGGAACAAGTGCTGCAACTGAATCAATAACAACAACATCTATAGCATTACTCCTTATCAATGCTTCTGCTATTTCAAGTGCTTGTTCTCCTGTATCTGGCTGACTTACAAGCATATCTTCAAGTTTAACTCCAAGTGCCTTTGCATAATTGGGGTCAAGAGCATGTTCAGCATCTATAAAAGCAACTGTTCCTCCATATTTTTGTGCTTGTGCAAGAATTTGTAAAGCAAGAGTTGTTTTCCCACTTGATTCTTGACCAAAAATTTCCGTTACTCTTCCTCTTGGTATTCCTCCAACCCCAAGAGCAATATCAAGAGAAATTGCGCCTGTAGGTATAACTTCAACTTCCATCAATCTTTTCTCTCCAAGTTTCATTATAGCACCTTTACCAAACTCCTTTTCTATTTGAGATATTGTCATTTCAAGGATTTTTTCTTTATCCATTTTTTTCACCTCCTAAAATTATAATAACTTTTTCAATTTTAGAAGTCAAATCTTCCTCACCTACAAAATTGGCTGGAAATTATTGTCTCAACTGAAATTTAGCAATTATTTTATAAATTGGACCTTCAGGCATTAATTTACTTTCATATAAATTAAATCCATTAACTTTAAATTTTCCAAATAAAAAATCTTTATATTTTACACAGAATTCTTTTATAAAATTAAGATTTGGAAGGCTTTTAAATCTTGCAATAGTTATATGGCCTACAAAATCCTTCTCTTTTTCAAATCCAAATTTACTCATTACTTCTTCTATTTTAATATTCAGTTTTTTTAAATATCCTTCATCTTCTAAACCTACCCATAAAACTCTTACACTCTTTTCAGAAGGAAATACACCAATTCCTTTTATATCAACATCAAAAATATCAAATTCAGTGCAACATTCTTTAAGTTTTTCTTTTATTTTTTCAATATTTTCTTCATCAACTTCTCCAAGAAATTTTAATGTTATATGAAGGTTTTCAAGTTTAACTACTTTTGCTTCCTTTATCTTTTTTAACCTATCAATCAATTCCTTTAAATTTTCTTTTATATTTTCTGGCAAATCAATTCCTACAAAAGTCCTCATTTTTCGGAGCCCCGTCCTCCGGTCTTGAGCCAGGGCATCATATCTCTCATTTTCTTACCAATTTTTTCTATTAAATGTTCTTCTGATTGTCTCCTTAAAGCATTAAATACAGGTCTTCCAACTCTATTTTCAAGTATCCATTCTCTCGCAAATATACCTTCCTGTATTTCTTTTAATATCTTTCTCATTTCCTCTTTTACATTTTCATTTATAACCCTTGGTCCTCTTGTCATATCTCCATATTCTGCTGTATCACTTATAACTTGTCTCATTCCCTGTATCCCTCTCTCAATTATCAAATCAACAATAAGTTTAAGTTCATGACATGTTTCATAATAAGCAACTTCTGGTTGATATCCACTTTCAACAAGAATATCAAATGCTGCTTTAATTAAAGATGTTACTCCTCCACAAAGTATAACCTGTTCTCCAAAAAGGTCTGTTTCTGTTTCTTCTTTAAATGTTGTTTCTACTACTCCACATCTTGTTCCACCAATTCCTTTTGCATAGGCAAGGCCTATTTTCAATGTATCTCCAGTTGGGTCCTGATAAACAGCAACAAGACATGGAACTCCCTGGCCTTTTGTAAACTGGTCTCTTACTAAATCGCCAGGACCTTTTGGTGCAACCATAAAGACATTTACATCTTTTGGTGGAACTATTTGACTATAATGGATTGAAAAACCATGTGCAAAACCAATATATTTACCTTTTTTTAAATTTGGACCTATCTGACTTTCATAAACACTTGGCTGAACATTATCCTGAACTAAAATCATTATAACATCCGCTTTTTTTGTTAACTGGTCTGCTAAAATTGGCTCAAATCCATCATTTTTTGCTTTTTGGTAATTAACTGTTCCTTCAAGTTCACTTACAATTACATTTAATTTGCTATCTCTTAAATTTAATGCATGTGCCCTCCCTTGACTTCCATATCCAATAATTCCTACTACTTTATCTTTCAAGTATTTTAAATCTGCATCAGAATCATAATAAATTTTAGCCATTTCTCTCCTCCTTTTTATTTAAATTCTCTTGTAATTGCAATTTTCCCTGTTCTTATAACTTCTTTAATTCCAAATCCTTTAAGCAAATCAAGCATCGCCCTTATCTTAGATCCACTTCCAGATATTTCAATTGTTAATGTCTTTTTACCTACATCTACAATTTTGCCTCTAAAAATACTTACCAGTTGCATAACTTCTTGTCTATCATTGAAAGATGGTGTATTAACTTTTATCAATGCGAGTTCTCTTTCAATATGCTCTTCTTTTGTTAAATCTTGAACCTTTATAACATCAATAAGTTTATTCAGTTGTTTATAAATTTGTTCAAGAATTTTCTCATCTCCTTTAACAACTATGGTCATCCTTGAAACAGTTGGGTCTTCTGTTTCTGCTACACATAAACTATCAATATTATAACCTCTTGCTGAAAAAAGTCCTGATATTCTTGCAAGAACACCAAATCTATTTTCAACTGTTACAGATATTATATGGCTCTCTACCTGATTTTCATTATTATTTTTATTCATTCTCCCTCCATTATGCAAGTCCATCAAGAATCTGTTTTAAAGAAGCACCAGCAGGAACCATTGGAAAGACATTTTCTTCTTGATCTATTCTACAATCAACAAATACAACCTTTCCTTTCTCCTCAAGAACTTTTGGTAAAATCTTATCAAATTCTTCCTCTGTGCTAACTCTATATCCAATTGCTCCATAACTTTCAGCAAGTTTAACAAAGTCAGGTTGCCCACCTTCA
This sequence comes from Candidatus Omnitrophota bacterium, assembly GCA_023818785.1. Classification (GTDB taxonomy): domain Bacteria; phylum Ratteibacteria; class UBA8468; order B48-G9; family JAFGKM01; genus JAMWDI01. The sequence goes on along the minus strand of JAMWCO010000008.1, from coordinate 2,853 downwards.
AGGCAGGTAAATGCATATCTTCTATTATAAAAAAGTTGTTGCCATTGTCTCACCATACCAAGATAGCAGTTATTTAAAATGAAAACTTTAACAGGTATTTTATTATAAACAGCAGTAGCAAGTTCCTGAATATTCATTTGAATACTTCCATCTCCTGCAATATCTATAACAATTTTATCTGGATTTGCAATTTTTGCTCCTATTGAAGCAGGAAAACCAAAACCCATTGTTCCAAGCCCTCCAGAAGTTATTAATGTGCGTGGCTTTTTAAATTTATAATATTGCGCTGTCCACATTTGATTTTGACCAACTTCTGTACATATTATAGCATTCCCTTTTGTATATTCAGAAATTTTTTCAATTATATATTGTGGTTTAAGTCCATTTCTTTCATATTTCAAAGGATACACCTCTTTCCATTCTTTTATCTTTTTCAACCAATCATCTATTTCAATTCTTTCACATATTTCATTTAACTTTTTAAGAACATTTCTTGCATCACCAACTATAGGAATATCAACTTTGACATTTTTACTTATTGCTGAAGGGTCTATATCTACATGAATTATTTTAGCATGTGGAGCAAATTCATCTATTTTACCTGTAACTCTATCATCAAATCTACAACCAACAGAAATTAAAAGATCACATTCACTTATTGCATAATTTGCATATTTTGTTCCATGCATTCCAGGCATACCAAGAGAATATTCCCATTCAACATCAAGAGAACCAAGGCCAAGTAAAGTAAAAGCAACTGGGATATTTGTTTTTTCAACAAACTTTTTTAATTCTTCACTTGCATTTGAAATTATAATTCCTCCACCTGCTATCAAAACAGGTCTTTTTGAACTTTTTATCAATTCCCATGCTCTTTTTATTTGTAATGGATGCCCTTCATATTTTGGTTTATAACTCCTTATTTCAATCTTTTCGGGCCAATAAAACTCTCCTTCTTTCCTTTGGATATCAACTGGAAAATCAATTAAAACAGGTCCTGGTCTACCCGTCTTTGTTATATAAAATGCTTCTCTTACAACTCTTGGAATTTCATTAACATCTTTTATTAAATAATTATGCTTTGTTATTGGTCTTGTAATTCCAGTAATATCAACTTCTTGAAAAGCATCATTCCCAATAAGATGAGTTGCGACTTGACCTGTTATTGCAATAATTGGGACAGAATCCATATATGCGGTTGCTATGCCTGTTACAAGATTTGTCGCCCCTGGACCACTTGTAGCAAGACATACACCAACTTTCCCAGAAGAACGAGCAAAACCATCAGCAGCATGAGCAGCAGCCTGTTCATGCCTTGTCAAAATAAATCTTATTCCACTATCATATAAAATATCACACAAAGGTAAAACTGCTCCACCAGGATAACCAAATATAACTTCAACTCCTTCTCTTTTTAAACATTCAACAAAAATTTGTGCGCCTTTCATTTTTATTTTCTTCAATTGACTTTATTTAATCATAAATTTAAAATTTTTCCAAAAATTTAATTTTAACTTTCTGAAAGTTCTCTACTTCTATTTTCTGCTGCTTCAATTACTTCTCTCAAAATTCTTCCAAAACCCATTTTTTCAAATATACTTAAACCCGCAAGAGTTGTTCCACCTGGAGAAGATACCATTTCTTTTAACTTTTCAATTTCTATCTTTGTATCTAAAAGCATTTTCCCAGTTCCATAAAATAAATAAGTTACTAAATCATCTGCAATTTTTTTAGATATACCTTTTTCAATACATATTTTTTTAAATTCTTCTGCTATATAAAACAAAAAACCAGGCCCACTTCCACTTATTGCTGTTATTGTGTCAAATTTATTTTCAGACATTTTAAAGAGAATCCCAATAGGTGAAAAAATCTTTTTAACAATATTCTCATATTTTTTACCATATTTATTTGAACACCAAATTATTATTCCTGCTTTTACTTTTACATTTAAATTTGGCATTATTCTTATCAAAGGGACTTTTTTGTCAATAATTTTTTCTATTTTTTTTATTTTTATACCAGCCATTATTGAAATAAGAATTTTTTCTGGAGTTAAATTATCTTTTATCTCTTCAAGAACATTTTCAGCATCCTTTGGTTTTACTGCAATAATCACTACATCTGAATCTTCAACGACTTCCCTATTATTTTTTTTTATATTAAATGGGAGGTTTTTTATTTTTTCTTTATTAATATCAAAAACTAAAATCTCTTTTTTTTTAAACAATTTTTTTTCAATTAAACCATCAACAATAGCAGAACCCATATTGCCAAAACCAATTATACCAATTCTCAATCCTTCCTCCTATAAGTATTAACCTGCTTCTTCTCCTTCTACATGTCCTACTCTAATATCAAGATTCTCTCTATCTTCTATTCTTTCAATCATTCCATCTCTTATCCATATAACTCTATCAGATACATCAAGCATTTTTAAATCATGTGTTGCAGTTATAATACTTACCTGTTTTTCTTTATTCATTTCTCTTAAAAGATTTATTATCTCTTTGCCTGTTTTTAAATCAAGGTTCCCTGTTGGCTCATCTGCAAGAATAATTGCAGGGTCATTCGCAAGTGCTCTGGCTATTGCAACTCTTTGTTGTTGACCTCCAGAAAGTTCAAATGGTTTATGATGTAATCTATCTCCTAAACCTACCAATTCAAGCAATGATTTTGCTTTTTCTCTTGCATCATCACTTGTCATCCCAGCAAAAATCATAGGAAGCATAACATTTTCAAGCGCACTCATAACAGGAATTAAGTTAAATGTCTGGAAAATATAACCTATTTTTCTACAGCGAAGCCAAGCAAGTTCATAAGCATCAAGTTGAGCAATATCAACTTCATCAA
>JAMWCO010000150.1 GCA_023818785.1 Candidatus Omnitrophota bacterium | reverse complement strand
GAACCAGCAACTTTATCTTACCAAGAACATAAAGACCTAATAAAATTTACTGTTGAATATGTAAATAAAAAAGTTCCTGTTATTGCTGGCACTGGTTCAAATAATACAAAAGAAGCGATTGAACTTACTGAATATGCTGAAAAAGTTGGTGCTGATGCTGCTCTTTTAATAACCCCTTATTATAATAAACCCACACAAAAAGGGCTTTATCTTCATTATAAAGAAATAGCAAAAAATTTTTCAATTCCTATTATTCTTTATAATGTTCCTTCAAGAACAGGAATTTCAATAGAACCAACAACAGTTGCAGAACTTTCTGAAATAAAAAATATAGTTGGTATAAAAGAAGCAAGTGGTTCTCTTGACCAGGTTAGTAAAATTTTAACCCTTATTAAAAGGGATGTCTTTTCTCTTCTTTCAGGAGAAGATTCTTTAACATTACCAATTATGGCAGTTGGTGGGAAAGGTGTTGTTTCTGTTGCAAGTAATATTGTTCCTTACCAAGTCAGTCAGATGGTAGAATATGCTTTAAAAGGAGATTATGAAAATGCGAGAAAAATACATCTTTCTCTTTTTCCAATTTTTAAAATTTTATTTATAGAAACAAATCCAATACCTGTTAAAACAATTTTATGGTTGATGGGTATGATTGAACTTGAATGGAGACTTCCTCTATGTGAACCAAGTAAGGAAAATATGGAAAAAATAAAGAAAACAATAAAGGAGTTTGGACTAATATGATATTTAGAAAGAAAAAATATATAGAGATTTCACCAAAAGAAAAAGTAGAGATAAAAAAAGAGTTGTGGTTAAAATGTGACGGATGTGGGAAACTTATTTATGTTAAAAAACTTTTAGAAAATTTAAAAGTTTGTCCAGAGTGTAATTATCATTTTAGAATGACAGGTATTGAAAGAATAAATTCTCTTGTAGACGAAGGAACTTTTGTTGAAAAATGGAAGAATTTGGAATCTGTTGACCCTTTAAATTTTGTTGGTCCAAAAACATACAAAGAGAAATTGGAAGAAGAGAAGAAAAAGACAAATTTGAAAGAAGCAATAATAGTTGGGACTGGGAAAATAGGTGGATTTTCTGTCTCTTTATCAGTTTTAGATTCTCATTTTATTATGGGAAGTATGGGTTCTGTTGTTGGTGAAAAATTTGCAAGGATAGGAGAATTTGCAATTGAAAATGGACTTCCTTTTATTTCTATTTCTGCAGGTGGTGGAGGAGCAAGAATGTATGAAGGAGTTATTTCTCTGATGCAGATGGCAAAAACATCAGCAGTTATTGGTAAAATGAAGAAAGCAGGTATTTTATATATCTCTATTTTAACAGACCCTACAATGGGAGGAGTTGCAGCAAGTTTTGCTTTTCTTGGGGATATAATAATTGCAGAACCAAAAGCATTGATTGGATTTGCTGGACCAAGAGTTATAGAACAGACAATTAAACAGAAACTTCCACCAGGTTTTCAAACTTCTGAATTTTTATATGAACATGGTTTAATTGATATGATTGTTGAGAGAAAGGATTTAAAAGAAAGAATAGTAAAAATTTTGAGAATTTTCCATTCATGAAATATCTTAAACCAATTGATTTCCTTAATTCTTTAAGTGATTTTGGTATTAAACTTGGGCTTGACAAAACAGATTTTTATCTTAAAAAACTGGGGCATCCTCATTTTAAATATCCTTCAATTCTTGTTGCAGGGACAAATGGAAAGGGGTCTGTATGTAAATCTGTAAGTAAAGTTTTACAGACATCTGGTTATAAGGTTGGTTTATATACAAGCCCACATTTGTTAGATGTTAAAGAAAGAATAAGGATAAGTGATGAGAAGATAAGTGAAGAAGAGTTTAATGAAAATATTATAATTCTTAAAAAAATTATAGAAAAACAACCAGTTCATATGTATCCCACATATTTTGAAGCATTAACTATTATTGCCTTTTTATATTTTTTCCAAAAGAAAATTGATATACTTATTTGTGAAGTCGGAATGGGAGGAAGATTTGATGCAACAAATGTTTTACCATCTTTTTTAAATATTATAACAAAAATAGGACTTGACCATACTGATTTTCTTGGTAAGACATATAAAGAAATAGCGAATGAAAAATCAGGAATAATTAAAGAGAAAACAGTTGTAATAACATCAAAACAAAAAAAGGATGCATATCAGGTTATAAAGAAAAAAGTAGTAGAAAAGGAATGTAAACTTTTAACTTACGGAATTGATTTTAAAGGTGTTCTTGTTTCTATTTTGCCTGAAAAGATGGTTTTTAATTTTTATGGAAAAGAAACATTTAAGGAATTGGAAACAGACCTTATTGGAATACATCAAGTTGAAAATTTATCAATTGCAATTCAAGCATCCCTTACTTTAAAGGAAAAAGGTTATAGGATAAAAGAGGAAAATATAAGAGAAGGTGTTAAAAATATAAATTGGCCTGCAAGGTTTCAGATTCTTCAAAAAAATCCATATATTATACTTGATGGAGCACATAATGTTGATGGAGTAAAAAATTTAATGAAAAATTTAAAAAAAATATTCCCTGATAAAAAATTTTCTTTTCTTGTTGGCATTTTGAAAGATAAGGACTATAAGAAAATGGTAAAAATTTTTGAGAAATATACAGATAGAATAATATTTACAAAACCAAATTCAGATAGAGCAATTGAACCATATATTTTAAAGCAACTTGTAAAGAGTAGAAAAAATATAGAAGTTATTGAGGACATAAAAAAAGCATATAAATATATTAAAAAAACAGGAGAAAATTGGTTAATCTTTGGTTCTTTTTATCTTGCTTCTGATATACTTTCTAATTTTGATTAATCTCTTTTATTTTAAAGGCAAGTTCAACTGCTTCTTCTGGGCTATTTACTATATAAGGTTTTTCTTCAAAATATTCAAGAATTTCCTCTTTACTAAATAGTTCAGATATCCCTTTTGAAGTAGAGATTAAAATTACTGGTTTTGCAACTGCAATAGCAATTGATATTTCACTTAAAGTTCCCCATCTACCACATATTCCAATTATTACATCTGCTGAATTAACAATTACATAATTTCTGTAAAAACCAAGATTTGTCCCAAGAGGTATATCTATATATTTGTTTGCTTTTGATTTATCATAAGGAAGAATTCCAACTGTTATCCCTCCTTTTTTCTTTGCTCCTTTTGCGACTGCTTCCATAATCCCACCAAGACCACCACAGATAAGAATACCTCCTTTTTCAGCAATCAATTCACCAACTCTTTCTGCAATTTCCAAAACTTCCTTATTTAAATTTTTATCACCTGCATTACTTCCACACACAGCAATTATTTTTTTCATTTTTTTAATATAACATATGTTTTCAAACTTGGCAATTTTCTATATTTTGGAGTATAATTTTAAGATATGGTAAGAGTTAGGTTTGCACCAAGTCCAACTGGTTTTTTGCATATAGGGAATGCAAGAACTGCTTTATTTAATTATTTATTTGCGAGGAAGAATAAAGGAAAGTTTATTTTAAGGATTGAAGATACAGATAAAGAAAGAAGTAAAAAAGAGTATGAAGAAGCAATAATTGAGGATTTAAAATGGCTTGGTATTGAGTGGGATGAAGGTCCTGATATTGGTGGAGAATATGGTCCTTATAGACAGAGTGAAAGAATAGATATTTATAGACAATTTGCTGAAAAACTTTTGAAAGAAGAAATTGTTTATAAATGTTATTGCACAAAAGACCAACTTGAAAAGTTGAGAGAAGATGCAGAAAAAAAGGGGA
>JAMWCO010000149.1 GCA_023818785.1 Candidatus Omnitrophota bacterium | reverse complement strand
ATATTTTCCCCATCGGCTACCTCCTTTTACAACTATGATAACCGATGGGATTACGACATTCTATCTTTTAAATCAAGGACGACATTCTATCTTTTAAATACATGACATTCTATCTTTTAAACAACAGAGATAGGAAAAGGTATGTAGTAAAAGGTGAAAAGATTAGTCAGAAAGGTATAAGGAAGAGGCCTATTGTTTATGGTCAGGAGGTAGTAGATGCGTTAAAGAAGGTCTGGTTTAGAGACAAAGGGCGAATTGAAAACAAGTAATGAAGTGAAAGAGAAGTTGATAAAGATAAGTGCCTCCAGTATTGATAGATTATTAAAGGAAGAGCGGAAAAGGAGTTATACCAAACCACAGAGTTTATTAAAGAAGAGGCAGATTATACAACTACAGGAAAAACTGTTTGAGATAGTGAGGAGAAAGAAAGTTTATGAAAAAAGAAGATTGGAAGAAGAAAAAATTTTTATATAGAAAAATTAATGAGGCAATGAAAGGTATTTCATATAGAAAAATTAATGAAGCAACAGGTATTAGGACATAATGTACATATTGAAGATTTAGAAAGAATTTAGAAATTTAATCCTCATATAATAATTTTTGGACAAGGGATTCCTGGCCTTATGAAAATATCAGAAGAAGTTAAAAAAATTTTGAAAGAGAAAAATATTGAATTTCATATCCTTTTTCTATTTGTATATTTCAACAATCACTTTTTGACCTTTTTCTATTCTTTCATTCTTTCTTAAAAATAAAATCCCATTTGTTTCTGTTATTGATGTAAAAATTCCTGATGCTTGTTTTTTATAAGGAATTACAATATTTTCTCCATTTTCAACTTTTAAAACTACTCTTAAAAATTCATCTCTATCTCCTTTATTTTCTATATCTTCTGCAAGAATTCCTGAAACTTTAAACCTTTCAAAATTATTTGCTCCTTCCATTTTTAAAATTGCAGGTCTTACAAGATTTTCAAAATTTATATATACTGCAACAGGATTCCCAGGAAGACCAAAAATTAAACAATTCTCTTTCTTTCCAAAAAATGTTGGTTTCCCTGGTTTTATTGCTACTTTCCAGAACTTCATTTCAATCCCAATCTCATTAAAAACATCAACAACAAAATCATATTTACCTACACTTACTCCGCCTGATAAAATCAAAATATCTTTTTTTAATCCTTTTTCAATATAACTTTTTAATGATTTATTGTCATCTTTTGCAATACCAAGAATTTCAGGTTCTCCACCATATTTTAAAACAAGTCCATAAATTGAATAGGAATTACAGTCATATATCTCACCTTCTCTTAATTTTTCACCAATTTTTTTTATCTCATCTCCAGTTGCAATAATTCCAACTTTTGGTCTTTTATATACAGAAACTTCATCTATACCACAATAAGCAATTATAGCCATATATCCACTATCAATAACACTACCTTTTTTAATCAATACATCTCCTTTTTTAAAATCCTCTCCTCTTTCTACAATATTTCCAAACCTTTTTATTTCTTTTAAAATTCTTATCTTTCTTTCCCCATTCTCAAAAATTTCTTCTGTATCCTCAAATTTAACAACTGTATCAAAATCTTCTGGAACTTTTGCTCCTGTCATTATTAAAACACATTTACCTTTTTCATATTTAATATCTTTAACTTCTCCTGCCTTAATTTCATCCCTTATTTCAAATATCCTTGTAAAACTTAAATCATCAAATTTAATTGCATATCCATCCATAGCACTTCTTCTAAATGGAGGCATATCAAAAGGAGAAACAATGTCTTGTGCAATAATTCTTCCAAGCGAATTTATTATTCTAACCTTTTCAGTTCCCAAAATATTGGTTTCTTTTAAAACTATATCAATTGCTTCATTAATAGATATCAATTTCCCCATATTTTTTACTATTCTTTTGAAATATATTTTTCAATAAAAACAGCAAACTCCTTCAAATCTTCAACCCTATTCAGATTTTCATATAATTTCTCCAGGTCAATATAAAGATACTCATGAACTATAATATTCCGAAAGGCGATCATTTTTTTTAATATCTCTTTATATTCAGAAGTAATTATCCCTTTTTCTTTTAGAATATCAGGGATATCAGAGGATTTTTCTGGGCTCTTCCATCCTTTCTCAGCAATAATGTAAGAACCAATATCAATTATACATTCAATACCTATTTCAAACTCTTTCAAAATTATATCCTGTAGTTCCCATGAACTTTTAAATTCATCAAGAGAAATATTTTTCTTGCTTTTCAATCTTCTTATACTTTCCTCTAACCTTTCAAGTCGTTTTATTATAATATCCTTACATACCATATTTCCCTTCCCTAATCCTTTTTAAAAGAGATTCTTTAAATCTTTCATAGTAGTAAACCATATCAAAATATTCTTTCAGGTTCTTTACAAGAAAAAAAATCCTTTTTCTTTCATCTTTGGAAAATAAAAGTTTTGCATTTTTCAAAGAATGATGAAGAAAAAAAGGAGAGACAGTATTTAAAATTATTATATCAACTTCATCTGTTTTCAAAATGTCTGTTATTATAAAATTTAAATATATTTTCTTCTCAAAAATTTCTTTATTTTCTTCAATATATATCCCTATATCAAAATCACTAAGCGGACCTATATAATTCCTTCCATAACTTCCTAAAATATAAGCAAAAACAATTTCTTCTTCTTCAATTAACCTATCTTTCAATTTTTCAATCAATTCATCAATATTATGTTTTATCCTTTCTTTTTTTATCATTATTTCCATTTTATCATAAAAAAATTGAATAAGACAATATTATATTAAAATTTGTTTAAGATTCTCTTCTGTGTTTAAATTAAAAAAAATATTTTCATCTTTACAAATTTTTTTTATTTGATTTTCTTCAATATATCTCACATTTACTTTTTTCAAAATCTCTTTTACTTTAAAATTTTTTTCTTTTATTAAATTTTCAATAGTATTCAAAATATTTTTGGTATAAATTGAATGCAAAACTTCAAAATTTCCATTATAAACAGGAACAAGAACATCATAATCTTTTTTTATATTTATCATATATCTTATAAAATCAACATTTATAAAAGGTAAATCACAAGCAAAAACAAAATTGTATAAACTTTTAGAATTCTTTAATCCAATATAAATTCCACCAATAGGACCACATTTTAATACATCTTTTAAAATATCTATTTTTTCATTTTTGTAAATAATAAATTTTTCAGGTAAAATTGAAACAATATGGATTTTTTTAAATAATTGACTTATCTTTTCAATAATAATTTCTATAATTTTTTTATTTCCAATTTCAATAAAAGATTTATCTAAATTTAATCTTTTACTTTTTTCACCCTTGGCAAGAATTATTGCTTCCATTATTTTTAAATTTTAGAAATTTTAACTGCACATATTTTAAATTCAGGTATTTTTGAATATGGGTCAAGTTGAGTATGAGTTAATATATTTGCATAAAAATGGAAAGGAATAAATATAGTTCCTCTTTGTAGTTTATTACTCAATTTTACCTTCAATGTAACCTCTCCTCTTTTTGAAATTACCTTAATTTTATCTCCTTCCTTTATTTTATTTTCTTTTGCATCCTCTTCATTCATAACAAAAAAATCTTCTCCAACAATTTCTTTTATACCTTTAACTTTTCCTGTCATTGTTCTTGAATGATATTCCTGTAAAATTCTTCCTGTTGTTAATAGATATGGATACTCATCATCAGGTAACTCATACGGTTCTCTATACTCAACAATTTTTAAAAGACCTTTCCCTCTTTTAAATTTTC
>JAMWCO010000148.1 GCA_023818785.1 Candidatus Omnitrophota bacterium | reverse complement strand
TTTCCTGTTCCCCTCCATGAATTAATGTTTCAATTTTTGTCCCTTTTCTTATATAAATTGCTCCTACTCCTTTTGGCCCATAAAATTTATGTGCAGAAAGAGAAAGCATATCAACTCCAAGTTTTTTTACTGAAATAGGAATTTTACCAACTGTTTGGACACAATCTGAATGAAAATATATACCATTTTCTTTTGCTATTTTTGATATCTCTTCAATTGGTTGAATTGTCCCTATCTCATTATTTGCATGCATTATTGTAATTAAAATTGTCCCTTTCTTTATTGCCTTTTTTATAAAATCAATATCTACAATACCATATTTATCAACAGGTGTATATGTAATTTCATATCCAATTTTATTTAAAAATTTACAAGTATTTAAAACTGCATGATGCTCAATTTGACTTGTAATTATATGATTTCCTTTGTCTTTTAAAGCAAAAGCAACTCCTTTTATTGCCCAATTATCACTCTCTGTGCCACCAGAAGTAAAAAATATTTCATCAGGATTTGCATCAATTAAGTTGGCAAGATTTTCCCTTGCTCTTTCTATATCTTTTTTATTTTCTCTCGCTATTTCATATATTGAACTCGGATTACCAAACTTTTCATAAAAATACTTATTAATAACCTTTATCACTCTTGGGTCTGTTGGAGTTGTTGCATTATAATCCATATATATCATAATAATTCCCTCCTTTTATTTTTAAATACGCAAAAAATTAGAAACTTCTATTGGTTTAACATTCAATAATTCCATCCTTTTATTATTTTCAATTATTACTTTTTTATAATCATTGGAATCTCTAATATATTTTGCAACCAACCTAATAGAAAAATATTTTACATTTTCACTTACGCAACCTTTTAAAATACCAACAACTTCAAAATTTTCACTTCTAATTATTATATCATCCATCTCTTTTAGTGCTAAAATTTTCTTATTCTCTAATTCATTTCTTCCAATTATTAATTTTGTAAATGGGGTCAATCTAAAATGTCTTCCTATTTTTATTAGTTCTATATTTTTCAAATCAACACTCCCAAATTCAATTAAATCTCTCATCCTTTTTGAAAATGAAGGGTCTGTTAAAAGACATCCACCAGCAGGACATGGATAATCTTTAATACCATAAAAATCTGCTAAATAGAATTGTGTTTCTCTTCTTCTTCCTTTTATTGATAGTAATTTACTTCTATCTATCCATCCTTTTTTTTCTGGAATTGTCTCAGGTAAAAGATTTGCAGAAAGAGGCCTTACTATTAACCCTTCAAGTCCTGTTTCCTTCTCTATTATTTTAAGTGCTTTTAATGTTTGGGATTTCGGTCTCTGATCTAAAACTTCTCCCGTTACTATAAAAGAAAAACCTTCTTTCTCCATAATTTCTTTCGCCTTTTTGAACATCAAAATTCTACAATCAATACAAGGATTCAAATTTTTACCATATCCATATTTTGGATTTTCTATTATTTTTAAATATTCTTCTCCAAGAAAGATTCTTTTAATTGGGATACCAACTTTTTCTGAAAAATATTTAGCAACTGAATAACAACCTTTTATTCTATTACATCTACAGAATGGTGTGAAAAAATTTAAAGCCATAATTTCTATATTCTGTTCAAGTATAATCTTTGTTGCAAGTGAACTATCAAGTCCACCAGATAAGAGAACAATTGCTTTCAATTTATTTTCCATAATTTTATATATTTAAAAGTTGGCACAATTACTTGTTGTAGATTCTTTAAAAATAAATTTCTCTTATCTTTTGACTATCTTTTTTATATATTTTTGATTTACCTTTAAATTTTAATAAATTCTTTTGAAAAAATTATATCTTTTGCAATTTTACCTGCTTTTTTACCTGATAAAAACATACTTCCAAAAGTAGGACCCATCCTCGGTAAACCATAAACAGTACTTACTGCCATCCCACATACAATAACCCCAGGATAAATCTCTCCTGTCATTTCAACAACTAAATACTCTGATTCCTCCACATTCATAGGACCAAATCCTTTCATCTCAATTAATCCTCTCTTTTCTAAATTCCTCGCAACAATTGCATCATGCCCAGTAGCATCTATTACTATCTTTGTCTCTATACCAATAGGGTCAACACATGTTATCTCTCTTGGTAATCCTGAAACAGGTGTCCAATTTACAACAACCCCTCTTACCCTACCATCCTTTAAAATAATGTCTTCAAAATTTGTCATATTTAATATAGTAACTTTCTTTTCACAGGTAGAATAAATAAGTCTTGAACAGGCAACTGGTCCATCAGTTATAAAAAGTCCATCCCCAACTTTCTTATAAGGTATCCCTATCTCATCTAAAATATCTTTCGCTTGCTCTCTAAAAGTTACTCCATTCATTAGATACCCTCCAATCCAAAAACCACCTCCAAGATAATTATTCCTCTCAATTATTAATACCTTTAACCCATCTTTCGCTATCTCCCTTGCCGCAATTAAACCACTTGGACCACCTCCAACTACTACAACATCATTCTCAACAACTTTACAAAATTTCTCATAAAAATCTTTTACAATAGATAAACTTATATCCTTTTCTGACATATTCTACCTCCTTGTTAAATTTCATAATGAACTGTCTTCTTTATTTTTTTCTTTTGTTTTTCAATTAGTTCCTTTAAAGTAATTCTATTTAAAAAATCATCAATTTCTTTCTTCAAATCAGCCCAAAACTCTGCTGCTACACAATTTCCACTCCTTTTGCATATATCTTTTCTTTCAATACATTCAACAGGCAAAATCTTCCCTTCAAGTATCTCAACTATATCTTTTACCTTAATCTCAGAAGGATTTTTCAAAAATTCATACCCTCCTTTCCATCCTTTTATACTCCTTAAAATTCCACTTTTTCTCAATGCAAGCATAATATGTTCAAGATATCTTTCTGATATATTCTGTCTTTTTGCAATATCTTTAACATAAATAGGCTTACCTTTATAACTTACACCAAGGTCAATCAATGCTTCTAATCCATATAGTGTTTTTGTTGAAAATTTCATTTTTAATTTCTTATTTTTCTTTTAACTCCTTCCACTTTTTCTCTCCTATACATTCTTTTGCATATCTACACCAGTCAATACAGGATGGAATTTCTCTATATACATAACTTTTACATCTTGGACATTTAACTCTAATTTCATCTGTAAATATCTCAACTTCATATCCACATTTACTACACTTTTTAACCTCAACTTTTAAAAATCTTGGATCTGTTCCTGGGCATTTCATAACCAATTCTCCTCTAAAATTTCACCTTTTAAACTCATCACAACTTCTTTAATAGGGACTTTCTTGGCACTCTTTTTAACTCCCTCTTCAACTATTTTTAAAAGTCCACTGCAACAAGGAACTTCCATTATAACAACTGTAATTGTATTTATATTATTATTTCTTACTATTTGACTAATTTTTTCTACATATCTATCAATTCCATCATCAAGTTTTGGACAAGCAATTGTTATTGTCTTACCTTTTATAAAGTCATTATGAAAATTGCCATATGTAAAAGCAGTACAATCAGCAGCAAATAATAAATCTGCCTTTTTAAAATATGGAGCATTTGGATTAACAAGATGAAGTTGTATTGGCCATTGCCTAAGTTGTGATTTAATTTCTACATTAGTTTCAATTTCTTCATCTTCTCCTCTTCTATCAACGACCTTCATCCCAGGACAACATGGAACTTCAAAAATTTCAGATGGGTCAATTTCAATATCTTTTTCTTTTAAAAGTTCAAGCGCCTCTTTTAAATATTCTGTTTCTCCATGTTCATGTAAATGTTT
>JAMWCO010000147.1 GCA_023818785.1 Candidatus Omnitrophota bacterium | reverse complement strand
ATTGAGTTTCCTGTTAAAAACAAAAAAGACCTTGAAAGAATAATAAAAGAAAAATTTGATTTATCATTAATTAAAGAAAGATGGCCTATTGATATTAATGAAAAAATAAATAATAAATGGAAAAATGAAAAAAGGGATTATATATTATTTCTTGATGGTGGTTGTTATTATGGGATTTTAAGGAATTTAGCAGGAGTAGAATATTCTTCTTATCTATTCTATGATGCACCTGAACTTGTTGATGAACTCTTTGAAAGAATAAATTTGATATGTATGGAAGGGTTGAAAAGAATCTTACCTGAGGTTGAAATTGATTATCTTGGTTTTGGAGAAGATATTGCTTTTAAAACATCAACTTTAATTTCACCTACTATGTTTAAAAATTTTCTTTTCCCAAGATATAAAAAAGTATGTGATTTTGCAAAAAAATTTGGTGTAAATATAACTATATATGATAGTGATGGGAACTTAAATCCTTTTATGGAATTATATTTTGAATGCGGAATAGATGGGTTTTCACCTTGTGAAGTTGCAGCAGATATGGACCCTGTTAATTTAAGAAAAAGGTATGGGGAAAAAATAAAAATGATAGGTGGGATTGATAAAAGAGAGATTGCAAAAGGGAAAGAAAATATAAAAAAGGAAATTCATAAAAAGATAGGTGTTATTGAAGAAGGAGGGTATATACCAAAAATTGACCATTCTGTTTCATCTGATATCTCATTGGAAAATTATAAATACTATATTAAAATATTAAAGGAAATATATGGAATAAAATAGGAGGGAAGATGGAAAAAATTATTTTAAAAAATAGAATAAGGAAATGGTATAATTTCCCAATTAAGATTGAATATGAAGGTAAAGACATAATTCTAAACAACTTAAATAAAAAATTTTATACTCAGAAAGAATACGAAGATGGAAAAGAATACTTGATATTTTTACCTGAAGAGATTGAAAAGAGTGAAGAAATAGAATTTAAAATTGAAAAAATTGAATCTTCCCCAGAAATAGTAAAAGTTGTTGATGATAAAAATGGGAAAGTTGATGTTTTTATAAATGAGACACTTTTTACTACTTACAATTATTCTCCTGAATATTCCCGTCCATTTTTAAATCCAGTAATTGGACCTTCTGGTAAATCAATTGTAAGGAAATCTGCAAGTCCAGGAAATCCTGAAAAATTTGACCATATCCATCACAGAGGAATTTGGGTTGCTCATGGAGATGTAAATGGAACAGATAATTGGTCTGAACTTGAAGGACATGGAAAAACTATACATAGAAGATTTATTAATCTTATAAGTGGGCCGGTCTTTGGTTTAATTCACTCTTTAAATGATTGGATAGATAATAAAGGAAGAAAATTGCTTGAAGAAGAAAGAATAATAAAAATATATAATTTACCATCTGATAATAGAATAATAGACCATACAATTATTTTAAGAGCGACTGAAACAGAAGTTATATTTAAAGATACAAAAGAAAGTGGATTATTGAGTATAAGGGTAAATCCTGAGATGGAAGGAAGAAATACTGGATTAATAAAAAATAGTTATGGTGGTGAAGGTGAAAAAGAATGTTGGGGTAAAAGAGCATTTTGGTGTGATTATTCAGGTCAAATAGAAGGGATTGAATGTGGAATTTCAGTTTTTGATTTTCCTGGTAATTTAAGGTATCCAACTTATTGGCATGTAAGAGATTATGGACTTTTTAGTGCAAACTTTTTTGGTCTTTCTGATTTTTATGGAGATAAAAAAATTTCAGGAACTTATATTTTACCCTATGGAAATGAACTAAAACTCTTTTATAGAATCTATATACATTCAGGAAACTGTGAACAAGCAAAAGTTAATGAGAAATATTTAAATTTTTTATATCCTCCAGAAATAGAAGTTAAATGAATGTTAAAGAAAGAGTTTTGAATGTTTTTAATAGGTTGAAAGTTGATAGAATTCCATTTTTATCTTATCCTGGTCTCATTCTAATTGGAAAAGAAGAAAGAGGAGAAGTTCCAAAGGAGGTTTGAATGGAATACTTAATGGGAATAGATGTTGGAACTACTGGAGTAAAAATAGTAATTATTGATAGAGATGGAAAAGTTATAGGAACAAGTATAGTTGAATATCCATTAATAACTCCTAAACCTGGTTGGGCTGAACAAAATCCAGTTGATTGGTGGGATGCAACTATTAAATGTATTAAAAAAATTCTTAAAAAGACAGGAATAAAAGGAAAAGAGATTAAAGGCATTGGTTTAACTGGCCAGATGCATGGTTCTGTTTTTCTCAACTCAAATTATAATGTGATTTATCCAGCAATATTGTGGTGTGACCAAAGGACAGCAAAAGAATGCGAAGAAATAAATGAAATTGTTGGACAGGATAGAATCTTTGAAATAACATGTAATCCTGTTTTAACCGGCTTTCAGGCACCAAAAATATTATGGTTAAGAAAAAATCAACCTGATATATATAAGAATGTAAGAAAAATCTTGCTTCCAAAGGATTATATAAGATTCTGTTTAACTGGTGACTTTGCAACTGATGTTTCTGATGCTTCTGGAACTTCACTTTTTGATGTTAAAAATAGGAAATGGTCAGAAGAAATACTTGAGAAATTAAATATAGAGATTGATTTATTACCAAAAGTATATGAAGGGACTGAAATTACAGGATACATTAAAAAAGATATTGCTAAAATTACAGGTTTATCTGAAAAAACGCCTGTTGTTGCAGGAGGAGGGGATCAGGCAAGTGGTGGAGTTGGAAATGGGATTGTTGAAGAAGGACTTATTTCTGTAACGATTGGAACAAGTGGAGTTGTTTTTGCCCATTCTGAAAAAGTAATTGTTGACCCAAAAGGACGACTTCATACTTTCTGTCATGCTGTTCCAGGTAAATGGCATTTAATGGGTGTTATGCTTTCTGCTGGTGGTTCTTTTAGATGGTTAAGGGATAATTTATGTGAAGAAGAAAAAAAACAAGCAAAAAAAAGAAAGATTGACCCTTATGAAATAATGACTGAAAAAGCAAAAGATATTCCAATTGGTTGTGAAGGACTTATATTTTTACCATATTTAACAGGAGAAAGATGTCCATATCCAGACCCTAATGCAAAAGGTGTATTCTTTGGTCTATCTTTAAAACATACAAAAAGTCATTTAATTAGAAGTGTAATGGAAGGAATAACTTTTGGATTAAAGGACTCTATTGAAATTATGAAAGAAATAAATTTACCTATTGGAGAAAAATTTATTGCAAGTGGAGGTGGTGGAAAGAGTAGTTTTTGGTGCCAGATGATGGCAGATATATTTGGTAAAAATATTATAAGATTAGAATGTCAAGAAGGAGCACCATTTGGAGCAGCAATTTTAGCAAGTGTTGGAGTAGGCATTTATAAAGATGTTAAAAGTGCATGTAAAAAAATTTTAAAAGAAAAGGATGTTTTTAAATTTGATATAAATAATTTTAAAAAATATGAAAAATTTTATGGAATTTATAAAGAACTTTATACTAAACTTAAAGATTCTTTTGACAAGTTATCAAAAATTTTATAAAATAAATATTTAAAAATTAAAAAGGGAGAGATATGGGAAATAAACAACTATTTTTAGGAATTGGAAGAAGGAAAAAAGCAACAGCGATTGTTAAAATGAAGGAAGGAGAAGGTAAGATTATGATAAATAAAAGAACATTGGAAAAATATTTCCCTCTATTTTATCAACAGGAAGAGGCAATTAAACCACTTATTGTAACTGATTTAAAAGATAAATTTGATTTTGAAATAAAAACAGAAGGTGGTGGAATAACAGGACAAGTTGATGCTATAAAACTTGGGATAGCAAGAGCACTTGTAAAATATGACCCATCTCTAACACCAAAAC
>JAMWCO010000146.1 GCA_023818785.1 Candidatus Omnitrophota bacterium | reverse complement strand
AAATGGTAAAATATGGAAAATAAAAACAATTTTTGATTATGAGTGTAAAAAAAATAGAAATTAAGGGCTCATACAATAAAACAGGTCGTTTACTTGGTGAATCTCATAAATATATTTTAAAAAGTATTGAAGAAAAAGTTATCAAAAATATTAAGATTGAAAAAGAGAAAATAAAAAGATATGATGAATTTTTTAAAAAATTTTCTCCTTTAGGAGAAGAAATTGAAGGATATTGTAATGGTGCAGATATAAAATTTGAAAATCTTTTAAAACTTAAATTTGGAAGTTTTAAAATTCTTAAAAATTCCTGCACATCATTATTTTTAAGTTCTAAATTTTTTGTTGAAAATGTTCCTATTTGTTTAAAAATAAGAGACCAGTTCCCTTTACCTCAATATATATGTAAAAAACAAAATGAAGATAAAACACCTTATTTTTTTTCTGGCTCAATTTCTGATATTGGATATGGTTTTTTTATTAAAGAAAATGGCTTTGTTGGGATAAATAATACAGGGAGTTTTTTAAAAGAAGAGTTTGTCAATGAATACGGAATTGATGATTGTGATGTAATGAGAGTAGTTGCTGAATATTGTAATAAAATAGAAGAAGCGATAGAAATTATAAAAAGGTTGCAAGGAGACAAAATTATAGGGTATACAGGAAAAAGAAGGGGTATGATTTTTTTATTTGTTGAAAAAGAAAAGCCATTTTACATTGAAATGAATTCATTTAATTTGAATATAAAAAAAATTGAAGATGTATGGAGTTTTACTAATGATTTTTTACTTCGCAAGTCCCAGGACTGGATAAAAAATGAACAGACAGAAGGAACAAAAAGTAGCAAAATAAGAAAGAAAAGAATTGATGAAATCTTAAATGAAAACAAAAAATTTGATTTAAAAAATTTAATAGAGATTTCAAGAGACAAAAAATATTATCCATATTCAATCTGTAGAGATACTAAATTAATGCCTGTTAGAACTGTTTCTGCTTTTATTGCTATTTTGAATGAAGACCCTATTGTATGGGTTTGTTTGGGACAACCATATATTTCTCCTTTTTTCCAATTTTTTGTTAAAGGTAATAAAATTATTGAAAATTTTGTAAGTGGTGATATTTCTATTAAAATAGATATGATATTTGAAAAAAAACAATTAAATGATGAGAAATATCTTGATGAAATTAGAAATTTTGAAAAGGATTTAAATGATAAAATTGATAGGATAAAAAATCTGGAAGAAAAAAATATTGAAATCCAAAAATATGTTTTTCACTTTATAAAAAAGGAGGGAAATGAAAGTCTATATAATACCAGACCTTGAAGGAGTTGCTGGAGTTACTCAATTTAGACAGAACTTAAAAAGTATGGGAATTTATGAGAATATGTGTAAAAGGATGGTGAATGAGATAAATGTTGTTATTGAAGGGATAAAAGAGGGCGAAGAAACTGCAGAAATTTATGTTATGGAAACACATGAAATAGATGATGAAATTATAAGTCCAAAAATAACTGGTTTAATTAGAGGGGCAAGGATACCTTTATTTGACTCTTCATATGATGCTTTATTTTTTGTAGGGCAACATTCAAAATCACAAACAGAAAATGGTGTTTTATGTCATACTGGAAATGCAAGAATAATGAAAGTTAAAATAAATGAGATAGAATATGGTGAACTTGGTATAGGTTCAATATTTGCCGGAACTTTTGATATTTCAACAATTTTTGTTTCAGGTGATTCTGAATGTGTAAAAGAAGCAAAAAAACTATTTAAAAGAGTTATAACTGTTGAATCAAAAATTGGTATTGGTATGCACTCTGCTATATGTTTTCATCCAAAAAATGTATTGAAAGAATTAAAGGAAAAAGCAAAAGAAGCAATAATTGAATATAAAAAAAATCCGGAAAGTTTTCCCCCATTAAAAATTCCTTCGCCTTATGAACTTGAAATAGAATGGCAATATATTGAAATGGCAGATAGAGCAAGTTTAATTCCTGGGGTTAAAAAAATTTCAAAAAGAATAACTTATTTTAAATCAGAAAATTTTGAAGATATTTATAAATGTTTAGCAGTTCAAGCACAGATAGCTCTTGCAGGATATATCTAATGAAAAATATAATTGTTGAAAATTTTTTATTTTTTATAGTTTTATTAAATCCAATTAGTAAAATAGTTGTTTTATCAGCCCTTAACATAATAGACAATTTTGAAGAATTAAAAAAAATATCTTTGAGAGCAACTTTAACTGCAATGATTATTCTTTTTATTTTCTCATTTGGAGGGACATTTATATTAAAAAAAATTTTTAGAGTTGAAATATATTCTTTACAGATAGTTGGAGGAATTGTTTTATTTTTAATTGGATTAAGGGCTTTACAGAAAGGAGAATTTTTTGAAATAGAACCACAAAAAAAATATGATATTGCTGTTGTTCCTATTGCTTCTCCAATGATAGCGGGTCCTGCAACAATAACTGCTTCAATATCTCAATCTGCAATTTATGGACCATTTATAACATATCTGTCTATATTTTTTGCCCTAATAGTTAATTTTTTTATTATGATATTTGCAGGAGAAATAAATAATTTTTTTAAGAAATATAATCTTCTTGGACCTATTATCAAAATAACTGGGCTATTTATTGCAAGTTTAGGAATAAATATTGCATTAATTGGAATAAAAAGATTTTTGAGTTTAATTTAAAAATGAAGAAAAGTTTGAAACAAATAATAGATTATAAAATTAAAAGTATGCCGTTAAAAATTACTAAATTTAAAGGATTTGCTGAAAGAATTGAATCACCACCACACTTTCATATTTATGAAATTGAAATTCAGTTTATAAAAGAAGGAAATGGATATTATTTTATAAAAAATAAAAAATATAAGGTTGAAAGTAGAAAAGTTTTTATTATACATAAAAAGGACATTCATTACTTTATAAAACCTGAAATAAATACAGAAATGGAAAAAATAACTATTATGATGAAAAAAGATGTGCTTGAAGAGAATGCAAAATTATTTGATAAAGTTTTTAAATGTGATAATTTACATCAGATACATTTAAATGAAAATGATTTTTTAATTTCTGTTTTATTACTTGAAGAAATTTTAGAAAACATGGAAAAAGTTGACAAATTAAAAAAATTTAAAACTTTATTAAAATTGAATATTTCTAAATTCTTTTTTATTCTTAATACAAATATTGAAAATTTAAAATTAAGGAAAGAAACAGAAATGGATTTTAGAATAGAAAAAGCAATAGAATTTATTGAGAAGAATTATAATAAAAAAATTACAGAAGATGAAATTTGTAGAGAAATAGGACTAT
Organism: Candidatus Omnitrophota bacterium; assembly: GCA_023818785.1. Lineage (GTDB taxonomy): Bacteria > Ratteibacteria > UBA8468 > B48-G9 > JAFGKM01 > JAMWDI01. The sequence continues at coordinate 566 of JAMWCO010000146.1, read as the reverse complement.
CTAAATATTACTTTTCACATCTTTTTAAAAAAATCACAGGTATAAGTTTTAAAGAATATCTTATTGAAAAAAGATTATTTGAAAGTGAAAAATTGCTTGAAATAAGTGATTTGAAATTAGAAAAAATTGCTGTAAAATGTGGTTTTTCAAATTTATCTTTATTTTTAAAAGAATTTAAGAAAAGGTTTAAAGTTACACCAACTCAATTTAGAAAATTAAAGCAAAAAATTATATAAAATAGCAAATTTTGATATTGACTCTCAATCTTAAAATTATAAAATTTACTTTAAGTTTAAAAAAAGGAGCAAAAAATGATAGATTACCATGTTCATATTGGGAAAATTTTTTATGGAAGGAAACCATTAACTCTAAAGAAACTTATACAGACCATGGATGAAAAATGGATTGAAAAAGCAATTATTCTTCCAATTGAAAATCCTGAAGAGACACACTGGTATAATACAACAGATAATATTTTAAAATTATGCAAAAAATATAAAGATAGATTAATTCCATTCTGTAATGTTGACCCAAGAAGAGGACTTAATAATGAAAATGAAAAATTT
>JAMWCO010000007.1 GCA_023818785.1 Candidatus Omnitrophota bacterium | reverse complement strand
TTGAAAATAGTAAACTTATTGAACCATTTGAGGTTGTAACTGATTTATATGGAAGACCTATTTATAAAAATATTGACCCAACAGGACCTTTATCTATATTTTTTGCTATCTCTTTTGGATTCTGTCTAACTGATGCTGGATATGGTATTTTATTAATAATAATTTCATCATTATTAATGAGAAAATTTAGATTTTTACCAAATTTTATTAAATTTTTAAGATTACTTTTAATATGTGGGATTTCAACTTTGATAATTGGAGCATTAACAGGCGGTTGGTTTGGAGATATTTTGTATAAACTTCCTGACAATCTTTCTATTATTAAATTTTTAAAGAAGTTTGTGGTTTTAAATCCTTTAGAAAGTGGTGATAAATCTATTCTATTTCTTTCTCTTGCGCTTGGATTTGGATACATACAGATTATATGGGGACTTATTTTAAATTTATATACTCAACTTAAAAGATTCCCTTTAAAATATTGTGGAGAAGCAATTTCTCTTCTTTTAATTCAGATAATCGTAGGTATTATTATTGTTGGATATTTAAAAACAAAAATATTATTGAAAATCCCTTTATATATACTCCTTCTATGTTTTCTCTATTTTATGATTGAAAAGGCAAGGGCACAGAAAGAATTTATATTAAAAGGTTTTTGGGCTATTTATGGAACATATAGTGTAATTGCAGGTAATATCCTTGGAGATGTTTTAAGTTATAGTCGCCTTTTTGGATTAGGTCTTACTACTTCTGTTCTTGCCCTTGTTGTAAATCAGATGGTTTTAATGGTCAAAAATATACCTTTCATTGGAGTTTTTATTTCTATTATAATTTTCATTTTAGGACATATTGGAAATCTTATGATAAATCTACTTGGGAGTTATGTTCATTCAAGTAGGTTACAGTACCTTGAATTTTTTACAAAATTTTTTGAAGGTGGTGGGAGGGTATTTAAACCATTTAAAGAAATTAGAATATATACTTTTAAAAAAGTTAGTTGAAAAAATTTTTTATTGTGATAAAATAAAATTTTAAAAAGGAGGCGATATGGGTAGTGAAGGGATAGGTCTTATGAATGAAATATTTAGAAAGTTTTGGTTTTCTCTATCAAAAGTAATAGGTGCTCTTTTAATTTTTCTTATTGGATGGCTCATTGCTAAATTTTTAAAAGTTTTATCAATAAAATTTTTCAAAATTATCAAAATAGATAAACTTTCAGAAGATTCTGGATTAAAAGAATTAATTGAAAAAGGGAATATTTCTCTTGAAGTGTCACAGATGCTTGGTATTGCTATATATTGGCTTTTAATGCTTGTTGTAGTTTTTGTTGCAATTACTTTTGCAGGGATTCAAATACCTTCTACTATAGTTGATAAAATTTTGAGTTTTATACCAAAATTTATTCTTGGGCTTTTGATATTTATTTTTTCTATCTTCCTTGGAACTTTTTTTGGAGGGATTGTCAGAACTTCTGCTGGTAATGCAGGAATTGAAAAAGCAGGACTTCTTGGGAAATTAACACAAATTGCAATTGTTGTTTTTGGAACAGTTATTGCATTACAAGAAGTAGGAATTGCATCTGATTTTATTGGAGATGTGTTTATTATTGTTCTCGCCTCTTTTTGTTTTGGGACTGCACTTGCTTTTGCTCTTGGAACAAAGGATATAATTAAAGAAAAAGTTGAAGAATTTTTAAAGAAAAAATAATAGAAAAGGGCGCGTAGCTCAAGGGCAGAGCACCGTGCTGATAACGCGGGGGCTGATGGTTCGAATCCATCCGCGCCCATTTTTATATATTTGGAAGGAGGCATCTATGGAAAAAATAATTTTTAATGCAGAAATAAGAGAGGGGAAAGGTAAAGGAGTAGCAAGAAAGTTGAGAAGTAGAGGTTGTATCCCTGGAATTTTATATGGTCCTGATATAGAACCAATCCCTATAAAACTTGAAAAGAAAACAACAGAAAAAATTATTGCACATCTTACCTCACACAATGTTATAGGTGAAATGAAGTTAAAAAAAGATGATAAAGAAGAAACAATATCTGTTGTTTTAAAAGATATTCAGACAGATCCTATTAAAGATAAAATAATCCATCTTGATTTCTATAAGTTAAGTTCAGAAAGAGAAGTAATTATGGAGATTCCTATTATTACTAAGAATAAATCAATTGGAGAAGAAAAAGGTGGTATATTAGAGCAGATTTTGAGAGAGATTAAAGTTGAGGGATTACCAAAGGATATTCCAGAATATATAGAAGTTGACATAAAAGACCTTGATTTTGGTCATGCGATACTTGTAAAAGATATAAAATTGCCTACCAATATTAAAGTTTTAGAAGATGAAAATCAAGTTGTTGTGACTGTTTTAAAACCAAAAGAAATTAGTGAAGAGGAGAAAGTTGAAGAAGTAGTTGAGCAGCCCACAGTTATAACTCAAGAAAAAGTTGAAGAAAGGAGAAAAGAGAAAGAAGAAAGAGAACAATGATTTTTGTTGGACTTGGTAATCCTGGAGAAAAATATTCTGAAACAAGGCATAATATTGGTTTTAAAGTTGTTGAAAAATTAATAGAAAGTAGTAAAATAGTTGACATTTTTAAAAAGAAATTTTTTTATGCGTGGAAGGTTGAAATAGAAAATAAAGAAATAATTATTGTTAAACCAAAAACATATATGAATGAAAGTGGAAAAGCAGTAAAAGTTGCTCTTGATTTTTTCAATGAGAAAATAGAAGACCTATTTCTTATTCATGATGAACTTGATATAGAGATTGGAAAGATAAAAATAATAAAAGATAAAGGGCCTGGTGGACATAAAGGAGTGATATCAGTGATAGAAAATTTAAAAAATAAGGATTTTGTAAGAATAAGAATAGGAATAAGAGGGGAAAAAATTGAATTAAGTTATATTGATTATGTTTTATCTCCATTTTTACCAGAAGAAAAAGAAATAATAGAAAAAGTAAAAGAAAAAACTGTTAATGCAATTAAAGAGATATTGAGGAGTAATTTAGAAAAGGCAATGAGTTTATACAATAACTAAAGGGAGGAAAAATGGATTATTCTCAATTAATAACAATAATTGGTTCTATTTTTGCACTTACTTATACAGGATATCTTATAAGATTTATATTAAAAAAATCAGAAGGGACTCCTGAAATGGTTGAAATTGCAGAAGCAGTCAGAATAGGTGCAAGAGCATATCTTAAAAGACAATATAAAGGAGTTGGTGCATTTTTTAGTGTTGTTTTTATAATTCTTTTATTACTTTCTATTTTTAATTATTTACCAATCTTTGTTCCATTTGCTTTTTTAACAGGTGGTTTTTTCTCTGCATTAAGTGGTTATATAGGAATGAGTATAGCAACCAGATCAAGTGCAAGAACTGCTTTTGCTGCTAAGACATCTTTAAATAGTGCTTTAAGAATTGCCTTTTCTGCTGGACTTGTTATGGGACTTGTTGTTGTTGGACTTGCACTTTTAGACATAAGTATTTGGTATAATCTTTTAACATGGTTTTACAAAAGTAAAGGTTATGGAATTGAAGAAAGATTAAGATATATAACATCTACAATGATATGTTTTGGTATGGGAGCCAGTGCCCAGGCTCTTTTTGCAAGAGTTGGAGGAGGAATTTACACAAAAGGAGCAGATGTTGGAGCAGACCTTGTAGGGAAAGTTGAAGCAGGAATTCCTGAAGATGATCCAAGAAATCCAGCAGTTATTGCTGATAATGTTGGAGATAATGTAGGAGATGTTGCAGGAATGGGAGCAGACCTTTATGAATCATATGCTGATGCAATTATAGCAACAATGGCTCTTGCTTATTCAGCAGGTTTAGGTTTGCAAGGTGTATCTCTTCCTATGTTAATTGCTACTATAGGTGTTATTTCCTCAATAATTGGTTCTTTTCTTGTAAGGGCAAAAGAAGAGGCAAGTCAAGCAAATTTGTTGAGGGCTTTAAGGAGAGGTATTTATTCTGCCTCAATTCTTGTTATTATATTTTCTTATCCTGCAGTTATAAAACTTCTTGGTTCTCAATATAAAGGAGTATATATTTCAATTGTAAGTGGAATTATTGCAGGAGTTATAATTGGATTTTTTACAGAATTTTTCACTTCAGATACATATCCACCAACAAGAGCAGTTGCAAAAAGTGCTTTAACAGGACATGCAACTGTAATTATAGAGGGTATTTCAACAGGGATGTTTTCAACAATTGCTCCTGTTTTAACAGTTGTTATTGCTACTATATGTGCTTATGTTTTTGCAGGAGGACTTTATAACCCTGAAATTGGATTATATGGAATTGGACTTGCTGGAGTTGGTCTTTTAAGTACACTTGGGATAACACTTGCTACAGATGCTTATGGACCAGTTGCAGACAATGCTGGTGGAAATGCTGAAATGACACACCAACCACCATTTGTAAGACAAAGAACAGATGCACTTGATGCTCTTGGGAATACAACTGCTGCAACTGGGAAGGGTTTTGCTATAGGGTCTGCTGCTTTAACTGCTCTTGCATTGATTGCTGCATACAAGGAACAAATAATTTTACTTGGTGGAAAGCTTGACCTATCAATTATGAATTTTAAAGTTTTATGTGGTGTTTTTATAGGAGCAATGTATCCATTCTTTTTCTGTTCAATGGCATTAAAAGCAGTTGGGAGAGCGGCACAAGAGATAGTTCAGGAAGTAAGAAGACAATTTAAAGAAATAGTTGGACTTCTTGAAGGGAAGACAAAACCTGATTATGCTAAAGCAGTTGATATATGTACAAAATCAGCACAGAAAGAGATGCTTTTCCCATCAATTTTGACAGTCCTTCTTCCTATAATTGTTGGTATTTTGCTTGGAGTTGATGGAGTTGTTGGTCTTCTTTGTGGTGCCTTAACAAGTGGATTTACTGTTGCTATAATGATGGCAAATTCTGGTGCTACATGGGATAATGCGAAAAAATATATAGAAAAAGGAAATCTTGGAGGCAAAGGGACAGATGTTCATAAAGCATCAATAACTGGAGATACTGTTGGAGACCCATTTAAAGATACTGCAGGTCCTTCTTTAAATATATTAATAAAACTAATTTCAATTGTTTCAATTGTCTTTGCTGGATTTATAATTAAAAATTCTATATTTAAATGAATAACTTATCAAAAGAGGCATTAAAATTACATAAAAAGGTGAAAGGTAAACTTGGAATAAAACCAAAAGTACCTTTAAAAACAAAAAAGGATTTATCTCTTGCATATACACCAGGAGTTGCTATTCCATGTCTTAAAATAAAAGAAAATAAAGAAAAGGTCTATGATTATACATGGAAAGGAAATACTGTTGCTATTGTTACAGATGGAAGCGCAGTTTTAGGACTTGGTAATATTGGTCCCTATGCAGCACTTCCTGTTATGGAAGGAAAAGCAATTTTATTTAAGAAATTTGGTGATATTGATGCAATACCTATATGTCTTGATACACAACAAGTGGAAGAAATAATAGATATTGTAAAAAAGATAGCACCTACTTTTGGTGGTATAAACCTTGAAGACATTTCTGCTCCAAGATGTTTTATAATTGAAAAAAGATTAAATGAAGAGTTAGATATCCCTGTTTTTCATGATGATCAAGATGGAACTGCAATTGTTGTTCTTGCTGCTTTAATAAATGCTTTAAAACTTGTAAATAAAAAAATTGAAGAAGCAAAAATTGTAATAAATGGAGCAGGAGCAGCAGGAATAGCAATTGTAAAAATTTTATATAAGGTAGGTGCAAGGGAAATTATATTATGTGATAGAGAAGGAATAATTTATAAAGGAAGAAAAGAAAATATGAATCTTGCAAAAGAAGAAATTGTTAAATATTTATGGGAAAAATCAAAAAAAGGGAAATTAAAAGATGCCATGGTAGGTAGGGATGTTTTTATAGGTGTTTCAGGACCAAATTTAGTGACAAAAGAAATGATAAAAAGTATGAATAGATACCCAATTGTTTTTGCAATGAGCAATCCAATCCCAGAAATTATGCCTGATGAAGCAAAAAAAGCAGGTGCATATATAGTTGGGACAGGAAGAAGTGATTTCCCAAACCAAATAAATAACCTTCTTGCATTCCCTGGAATTTTTAGAGGAACATTTGATGCAAAAGCAAAAAAAATAACAGAAAAAATGAAAATATCATGTAGTTTGGCAATAGCAAATTATATACCAGAAAAAAAACTTTCTCCTTCATATATAATTCCTTCTGCTCTTGATAAAGATTTAGTAAAGGTAGTAGCAAAAGCAGTCAAAAAAAGTGCCCTTGAATAAGGAAATCTAACTTTAAAAACCATATTTTTCTTTAAAGAAATTACCTTTTGTGGGTAAATATTTTGGTATTTTATAAAACTTCTCATATATTTTTTTTAAAATCTTCTCTCTATATATTTGGTAATTGAAATTTTTACAAAAAAGTAAATAAAATACTGCACCCTCTACTATAAATTTTTCTTTCTTTATATCTTCAAAGAAATCTTTATATTTTTCTATATCAATATCTTCAAGAGAAAATATTAAAATGTCTTTACCATCAATTGATTTAAAATCAAAGGAAATATCATATTCTCTTCCACTATGAGAAAGGCTTCCAAAAACAATAAAATTATTTTTACAATAATAACTCATAACTGCTGATTCTGTGTATCCACCTGTTGCAAAGATATACTCATTTTTGTAATTTTCAAGATATTCACATAAAGGATATGGTCTTAAAAACATTATTATATGAGGATATTTTTTATAATTTTTAAATTTTTCAACAGGAGAAAGTAATAATGAGATTATTAGAAAAATTAAAATTCCTGAAAAATAAATTCCATACTTAATTGAATTTAGAATTTCTTCTATTTTTGCCTCTTTTAAGATTAAAAAAGAAAATGGAAGAAAGGAAATATACCAGTGAAGTCCAACTTTTCTGAAAAAAGAAAGGATAAGTAAAAAAATTAAAGGGATGAAAAATATAAAAAAGAAAAAATCATAATTATATTTCAATTTTTTAAAGAAAAATTTTGTTTTTATTAAAAAGTAAAAAGAGTAAGGTGTTAAAAGGAAAGCAAGGGATAAGAAATAGATTATTATGTTTTTTATATTAAAATAATCTTTTTTCCTTCTATAAAGTAGATTGTAAAGAAAATTTATCCAGCAATGTGTATAGTTCCAGTAAATATTTATAAAAATAAATGGGATTGAAAAAATAAAGAAGAAAACAAAATTTTTCCAAAGTCTCTTATCTTTTTTGAAGACTATATAGAAAAAAATTGATATAAAATATAAAACAGCAAAATATTTACTTAAAAAAGAAAGACCAAAGAAAACACCAGATATCATAAAATAAATTTTCTTATCATATTTAATTCCTTTATAAAAAAATAAGGCAGAAAGAAATGTAAAAAATAATAATGGTATATCATTTGTTATCAAAAAATTGAATAAACTTAAAGGAGATATTAAAAAAAGAGAAGAAATAAGATAACCTTTTTTAATATCCGATTTCCCAATTAATTTTAAAATCAAAATACTCATAAAGGTAGTTACAAAAACAGAGAATAATCTATAATAAAAAAAATGGAATGTATATTTCCCAAAAAAAGAAAAAAGATAAATTAACCACCATATTATTGGAGGATGTTCATAGTAACCAAAATTAAATATTTTACTTGTGCTAATGAAATATGCTTCATCTCCTGTTAAAGGGAAGAAATAAGAAAGAAAGATTTTAAATGTTAGAGTAGAAAAAAAGATTAACTTAAATATATTTGAGAAATTATCTATTTGCTGAATTTTTACCACTCTAATTCCTCATTTTTACTTTTTTTAATTCTATTTAAATCAAGGTAATTCTGTAATATTATCTGTGCTGATAATTTATCTATAAGTTTTTTCCTTTTCCTTCTACTTAAATCAGCAGAAAGTAAAAACCTTTCAGCAAGAGTACTTGTTAATCTTTCATCCCATGGGATAAATTCAACATTTTTAATTTCTTCTTTTAATTTTGAAATAAAAGCAAGTGTTTTTTCTGTTTGATTACTAAATGAACCATCCATTTTTAAAGGTAGACCATAAACAATTTTATTTACATTATATCTTTCAATAAGTTCTTTTATCTTACTAACAATATTTTCTTCCATTTTAATAGTTCCAAGTCCTTTAGCAATTAAATTCTCTTCGTCACTAATAGCAATTCCTATATTTTTATCCCCAAAATCAATACATAATATTCTCATTTTTTTCTATTTTATAAATTATATCAATCCCTCTTTTAACTTCTTTAACATCATGGACTCTAAAAATAATTGCACCTTTTAAATATGCATATACATTTGTTGCAATAGTTGCTTCAAGCCTCTGATCAACTTCAAGATTTAAAATTTTCCCTATGAATGATTTTCTACTTGTTCCAATTAGAATTGGTCTATTAAATTTTTTAAATTTATCAAGATTTTTAAGTATTTCAACATTATCAGATACTCTTTTCCCAAAACCAATTCCAGGGTCAATAACAACTCTTTCTAATTCTATACCATTTTCTTCTAATATTTTTATTTTTTCTTCAAAAAACTTGCTTATTTCTACTATAACATCTTCATAATATGGATTTATCTGCATATTTTCTGGAGTCCCTTTCATATGCATTAAGATATATCCACAATCAGAATCTTTTATTACATTAAATAAATTTTTATCAATTGAAAAAGCAGAAATATCATTTATGATTTTTGCACCATTTTCAATTGCTTTTTCTGCAACTTTACTTCTATATGTATCACAAGAAATTGGTATCTTTATTTTTTTACTTAAAGAACTTATGACAGGAATAACTCTTTCAATCTCTTCTTCTTCATTTATCTGTTTACTTCCAGGCCTTGTAGATTGTCCTCCTATGTCTATTATATCTGCTCCTTCTTTTTCAATTTTAATACCTCTTTCAATTGCTTTATCTATATCAAAATATCTTCCTCCGTCATAAAAAGAATCAGGAGTAACATTTAAAATTCCCATTATAAGTGGTTTTTCAATTTTGAAAATAAAATCTTTTATCTTCCAGTTCATTGTTTCTTAAGAAGTGCTTTTCTGTAATCTTCTGATTCAAGATTTTCTATCTGTTCAATTTCTTTTTTAGTAAAATATCTTAATTTGCCACAACAAATTCCTACAAAGATTGATTTTGCTGCTTCTTCAACAATTAAACTTCTTGTGTATGCTTCTTTAATTGTCTCTCCAACTACAACAACTCCATGATTTTTAAGTAAGATAACATTTGTTTTCTTTATTTCTTTTACAACTGCTTTTCTTATTTCTTCTCCAGCAGGTTGAACATAATCTATTATAGGAACTTCTTTACCAAGTATAGCAACATAATCAGGGAAAAATGGTTTAAATTTGACTCCAGAAGAGATTAATCCTACAGTTATTGGTGGATGTGTATGAAAAACTGCTTTTACATCTGGTCTTTCAATATATATTCCAAGATGCATAGAAATTTCACATGTTGGTCTTAAATTACTATATATTTCACCTGTTTTTATATTAACTTTGACCCATTCCTCCTCATTTATCTCATCAAGAAAAAATCCACTTGGAGAAAGAAAAACAAAGTCACCCTCTCTCGCACTTATATTTCCACCAGGTCCTGCAACAAGTCCCTTTTCTACTATTTTTTTGCCATATTCAGTCAATTTTTTCCTAATATCTTCCATTTTATTTTTTCTTTAATTTAAAAAATTTCCTTTTCCCTATTTTTATTATCATGCCATCCTTTAACTTAATTCTCATAAATGGGTTTGAAATAACTTCTCCATCTATTTTAACTGCATTTTGAGTGATAAGGCGCCTTCCTTCTGACTTTGAACTTACCATATTTGTTTTTGAAATTAATTCCAATATTTCAATCTCTCCATTCAAATTTATCATTTCTTCTTTTATTTCAATCTCTGGAATTTCTGTTGGGATATCTTTTTCTCTAAAAATTTTATTAAACTCTTTTTCTGCTTCAATAGCATTTTTTTCACTAAAAAAAATCTTAACAACTTCTTTTGCTAAAAATGCTTTTGCATCTCTTGGATTTTCCTTAATCATATCTTTATAAATATCTGCTTTTACATCTGTAAGTAAAGAAAAGTAATCTTCCATTAGATTATCAGGGATTGACATTATTTTCCCAAACATATCAAAAGGTGTTGTATTTATTGGAATATGATTTTTATAACTTTTACTCATCTTTAATCTACCATCTGTTCCAACAAGAATTGGCATCATTACTACAACTTGTTTTTCCTGCCCTAAATATGACTGTATGGTTCTACCCGCAAGTAAATTAAATTTCTGTTCAGTTGCTCCAACTTCTATATCTGCATTCAAAACATAAGAATCATAACCCTGTAAAAGTGGATACAAAAATTCATGTAAGAAAATTGGTTTTTTCTCTTTATATCTCTCTGTAAAATCCTCTCTTTCAAGAATTTGTGCAATTGTAAAAATTGAACTTAATTTTATTATTTCTTCAAGATTTAATTTTGATAACCATTGGGAATTGTAAACAAATTCTGTTTTATCTATATCAAGAAGTTTGCTTACTTGTTCTTTATATGTAGATAAATTTTCCTTTATTTCTTCAACTGAGAGCATTGGTCTTGTTTCCTTTCTTCCTGTTGGGTCTCCTATTCTTGCTGTAAAATCTCCTATTAAAAAAATAACCTTATGGCCTAAATCTTGAAAATCTTTTAATTTTCTTATTGGGACAGTGTGGCCAAGATGAATTTCTGGTGAAGTTGGGTCTATTCCATATTTTATCTTTAAAGGAATATTATTCTCTATGGATTTTTTTAATTTTTCTCTTAATTCATTCTCTTCTATAATTTCAACTGTATTTCTTTTTATAATTTCAATTTGTTTTTCAATATCTTTTTCCATCTCTTATACTATAATTATTTAAAATTCAATTTTTCACTCCAAACCTTTATAAAGTATTCAATAGACCTATTATATGTTCTTTCTGCTTCAGGTGGGAAAAGACAACCTGGCAACTCTTTTCTTGACCAATGTGAAGTTAAGCATTCACAACAGATACCTCTTTTTGAACAACTTTTATATGAACAAGTGCAATTCTTTAAGTTTCTTTCTAAATTTAAACATTCTGCCATACTCCCTCCTTTTTTATCTTATTCTTGTTGCTGGTGTATATTTATCTTCTTCTATTCTTATAACTTTGCCATTTTGATTAAAGATAATTCTTCCAATCCCAAAATAATACCATATTTCAGTTTTATCTCTCATTTTTTTTATCTCTTCAGGACTTCCTAATATTTTCTCTACTTCTTCTTTTTCCATCCCATTTTTTATTGATTTCCATTCTTCCTCAGTTGGTTTTAATGTTGCCTGTGGTTGAAGATATATTTGAAAGTTCCTAATTGTTTTTCTTATATCATCAAAGTTTTCATTAATTTTTATAATTTTCTTTTCAATCTCTTCAATCTTTTTATCTATCTCATCAACCCTTTTTTCAATCTCATCAATTTTTTCTATAACTTCTTCTATATCAATCTCTTTCTTTATTTTTTCTTCACAAAAAATGAAAACACAAATAATTAAAAATAAACCTATTACTTTTTTCATTTTATTCAAATTTGGTCTTTAATCTATTTAATCCAGATTTCTTTTTCAAGTTTTCTCAAAAAATCTCTCGCATGAATTATATCTATTTCTGGTCTTTCTCCTACTTCTCTTTCAATTGTAAAAAATCCATTATATCCAATCTCTTTCATCGCTTTTAAATATTCAGGCCAATTGACATTCCCTTGTCCAAGTGGTAATTCTTTCCATTTCTTTCTTCCATTCTCATCAGGTAATTTAATCCCATCTTTTGCATGTGTATGAATAATATAATCTTTTAATGTATAAACACCTTTTACAGGGTCATCTCCAGCAACCATAACAAGATTTGCAGGGTCATAGTTTACTTTTAAACCTGGATTTCCTATTTTGTCAAGTAATTTCTTTAATAAAACCGCTGGTTCTGGGCCTGTTTCAATTGCAAGAAATATTCCTTTATTATATGCATAAGTTCCAACTTCTGGTAATGATTCTTCCATTGTTTTCCATGCAATATCATTTTCATCTTCTGGGACAATTCCAATATGTGTAGTAACAACATTTACTCCAATATCAAAAGCAAGGTCTATAACTTCTTTTGTTCTCTCTATTCTCCACTCAATTGTTTTAGGGTCTGCAAAGCCGTGTCCCCCAAAATCACCAACAAGAGCACTTATAACAAGGCCAAGTGATTCAACAAAATGTTTTAAATCATCCCTTCCTGTCTTTGATAAATTTTTTGGGTCTAATTCACCATGTGTAGCATATGGTTGAACACCATCAAGTCCAAGTTCTGCTGCTTTTTTAATACCTTCTTTTATTGGTAATCTAAAACAATCAGGAATAACTCCTATTTTCAATTTCATATCTCCTCCTCTTTGTATATTTCAATTGCTACATCAGGACAAATTATAACACATCTTTTACATCCAGTGCAATTTTTTTCTTCTATAACTTCAACATAGTGATATCCTATTTTATTGAATTTATTAGATAATTTAAAAACACCAGAAGGACAAACATCCATACACAACTTACAACTTTTACATCTTTCTTTTTTAACCTTTACTATATATTTCATTTTCCAAAATTAAACTTTTTTTGAAGTTTTGAAAAAAAATTATCTTCTATTATCAATTTTGCTGTTAATTTACTTTTCTTAATTTCAATAATATCTTGTCTCGTTACATCAAATTCTTTCTGACCATCACATATTATTTTACTTTCTGGAGAAACTCTTATTTTAATTTTTTCATCAGAAGGTATAACTATAGGGCGTATAGATAGAGTATATGGAGAAAAAGGAGTTAATAAAAAACATTCAATATCAGGATGAATTATAGGTCCACCTACTGAAAGAGAGTAAGCAGTTGAACCTGTTGGAGTTGAAATTATAATTCCATCCCCTCTAAAATCAAATATTCTTTCCTTATCAATTTCAACTTTAATATCAATTATTCTTATCCCCTTTCTTTGAATTAAAAAATCATTTAATGCTCTATTTTTAAAAATATTTTTTTCTTCCCTTTTAACTATTAATTCAATCAATATTCTCTCAGAAATTTTAAATTTTCCATTTATAATTCTTAAAATTTTTTCTTCAATATTTCCAGAAGGATTTGTTAAAAAACCAACTTTTCCATATTTAATACCATAAATTAAAGTTTTATTATTTTTTAATAAATTAATCGCTTTTAGAATTGTGCCATCTCCACCCATTGCTAAAATTAAGTCAGGATTTTTATATTCTTTTTCAACTATCTTTCCACAACTTTTCAACAAGTTTTCAATCTTTTCTTTTTCTATTTCTATTCCTTCAATCTTTTTATTTTCAAGAATAAAAATTTTTTTAATCACTTAAGAACTCCTTAATTTTCTTATAAATTTTTTCAGAAGAAAGTCCATATTTATCTAAAAGAAAATCTCTATCTCCATGTTCAATAAATTTATTAGGCAATCCAATCCTTAAAATATCCTTTTTTAGTTTCATATCAGATAAAAGTTCAAGTAAATAACTTCCAAATCCACAGGAAAGGATATTTTCCTCAATTGTTATAATTTTATCAAATTTTATAATTTTATCCAGTAAATCTTCATCAAAAGGAACAAGTTGACAGATAGGAATAAAACTTACATCAATTTTTTCTTCTTTAAGTTTTTTAAAAGCAATGTATGAATTTAAACCTAAACTCCCAACTGCTAAAATAACTCCTCTATCTTCTTTGTCAATTTTTTCTTCTAAATTTTGAGGTAGAATATCCCTTGGATATCTTATAAAAACAGGTGTTTTTTCAACAATTGAATTTTTGATTGTTTCTTTTAAGTTTTCCAAACTATAGGGAGCAAATATTTTAACATTTGGCATTGTTCTTAAAAAAGATATATCAAAAATACCATGATGAGTTGGTCCATCTTCTCCTACCAAACCAGCACGATCAATCAGAAAAATTACAGGTAAGTTTTGAAGACAAATATCATGAAAAATCTGGTCATAAGTTCTTTGTAAAAAAGTACTGTAAATAGCAACAAAAACATTTAATCCAGTTTTAGCAATTCCAGAGGCAACAACAATAGCATTACTTTCTGCGATTCCTACATCAAAAAACATAGAAGGATATTTCTTTGCAAAATTTTCAAGACCAAGTCCTTTTTCCATTGCTGCTGTTATTACAAAAAATTTATATTCTTTTGCCATCTCTTCAAGAATCTCTCCTACAAACTTTGAATTTGTCTTTTTTTTATTAATCTCTTCTCCTGTTTCTATATCAAATGGACCTATTGAATGAAATTTCTCTGGGTCTTCTTCAGAAAATTTATATCCCTTACCTTTTTTAGTTATAACATGTAAAATTATCGGTTCTTCAATGTTTTTAATATTTTCAAGTATATCAATCAATTGTTCAATATCATGTCCATCAATTGGTCCAAAATATCTTATTCCAAGTTTTTCAAAAAAGACACCAGGTATAATTAAAAATTTTGTTTTTTTCTCTATTTCTTTTGTTAATTTTAAAATTTCCTCTCCAATAGCAGGTATTTTTTTTACTATTTCAATAAATTCTTCTCTTGGTTTGTTTACAATAGGAGAAGTAATAAATTTAGTAAGATAGTAAGATAAAGCACCTTTTGTAGGAGAGATTGACATCTTGTTATCATTAAGGATAATTTTTATATTTTTTTTTATACTCCCAAGAAAATTTAGGCCTTCAAATATTAAACCATTTGTTAAAGAACCATCTCCAAGAAAAACTATTATATTTTCTTTTATCCCTTTATAATCATTTCCTATTTTTACTCCTGTTGCAGAAGAAATAGAAGTGCCTGCATGACCAACTAAAAAAATATCTGTTTGGTCTTCAATAGGATTTGGGAAACCACTTATTCCTCTATACTTTCTCAATGTTTCAAATTTTTCATACCTTGTTAATATTTTATGAGTATAACACTGATGTCCAACATCCCATATAATTTTATCAGGTGGTATATTGAAAACCTTATGAATTGCAGTTATTATTTCAACAGAACCAAGATTTGAAGATAAATGTCCACCATTTTTTGAGACAACTTCAATTATAAATTCTCTTATTTCTTTGCATAATTGATTTATTTGAGAAATAGATAGGTCTTTTATAACTGAATAATCATCTTTTATTCTTTCCAGAAGTTTCATTTTTCATTGAATTTTTAACCTTTTCTATTACATCTTTAATTTCTTTTTTATTTGTTTTTTCATATGCTTTAATAAAATAAAAAATTGCTCTTTCATAATCCTTTAATTGATAATATAAATATCCAAGATGTTCATAAATCTCAGGGTCTTCTTCAAGTTTAACTGCTTTTTCAAGATACTTTTTTGCATTTTTATAATCTCCCATTTTATAATAAGCCCAACCTAAACTATCAAGATATGCACCATTGTTTGGTTCAATTTTACATGCTTTTTTTATCATTTCATATGCTTGATTAATATTTTTATCTTTTAAGAGATATGAATAACCAAGATAATTTAAAGCGAGAGAATTATTAGGGTCAAGTTCTATTGCTTTTTTCATATTCTCTTCCATTTTATCAAAATCACCAATCTTATCATATAATATTCCAATCTTAAACCTTGTATCAGAAGAATCTTTTATTTTTATACTTTCATTAAAATATGTCTCTGCCATTCCATAGTTCTTTTCATCAAAATAGATTGAACCTAAAATATCATAAAATTCCTTTTCTTTAAGACCATTATTTATTGCTGTTAGCAATAATTCCTTAACTTTCTCATCATTTTTTTCACTATAATAAATAAGAGAAAGTAGAGAATAAGCAACTTTGTTTAAATTATTGATTTTTAAACTTTTTTCATAATATTCTTTTGCTTTTTCTATCTCTCCCTTCTTTTGATATAACATTCCAAGGGAAAGGTATGCTTGCCAAAAAGAAGGAGAATACTTAATACTTTCTAAATACTCTTTTTCTGCTTCATTAAACTTTTTTTGGTTTTCATAAATTTTACCAAGATTATAATGAAGAAGGAAATTTTTAGGATATTGGTCAATAAGAAATTTATAATGTGTTTCAGCCATTTTATAATTATTCAAATTTAAATAAATATCACATAAAATTAATCTAAATGAATCCTTTTCAGGACTTAATTTTAATCCCTTTTCTAAATTATCAATTGCAAGTTTATATTTTTTATTAAATAAATAGGCAAGCCCTAAACCAAAATAACCTTCAGAATTTTCAGGATCAATTCTTATTACTTTATTAAAACTTTCTATTGCCTTTTTAAAATTTTTTTCTTTTAAATATATATCCCCTATTTTTAAATAAATATATGGGTCATCTCCTCCTTCTTTAATTACTTTTTCAAATTCTTTAAGTGCTTCAATATTTTCTTTCTCTCCTTCATATAAAAGTCCTGAAATATATGTTTTCAAAATAATATCTTTCTTTACCTTTGAAGTAATACAACCAGAAAAAATTATTACCAATCCAAATATTAAAAATTTTTTCATTATTTTCTCTTTTTATATCTTAATGCTTTTTTTCTTTTTTTATATTTATGCCTTTTTACCTTCTTTATCTTTCTCTTCCTGCCACAGGGCATAATACCTCCTTTTAAATTACTTTATTCAATGGATATTCAACTATACCATTGGCTCCAAGTTTTTTCAATTTTGGTATTAGTTCTTTTGCTTTACTTTTATCTATAATTGTTTCAACAGCATACCATCTTTTATCAGTTAATGTTGATATTGTCGGCTTTTTTATTGCAGGAAGGATCTCTAAAATTTTTTCTAAATTTTTCTTTTCTACATTCATCTTAAGCCCAACTTTTCCTTCTGCCTGTAAAGCACCTTGAAGTAATAAAGCAATATTTTCAATCTTTTCTCTTTTCCATTTATCTTTCCAAGAAACTTTATTTGCTATTAACCTTGGTGTAGATTCCATAATAATATCTATTATTTTTAAATTATGAGAATATAATGTAGAGCCAGTTTCAGTTATTTCAACTATTGCATCTACAAGATTTCCTGCTTTAATTTCAGTAGCACCAAAAGAAAATTCAACCCTCGCATTCACCTTATTTTTTCTTAAATAATCCTTTGTTAAATTTACAAGTTCAGTAGATATTATTTTTCCATTAAGGTCTTTTACATTTTTTATATCTGATTTTTCAGGAACTGCAAGAACTATTTTTACAGGTCTAAAACCAATCTTTGAATATCTTAATTCACAAACTTCAACAACTTTTGCTCTATTTTCTATTATCCAATCTTTTCCTGCAATTCCAGCATCAAATGCACCAATTTCTACATATCTTGGTATTTCCTGTGTTCTTAAAAGTACTCCTTCAATTTCAGGGTCATCTATTGATAAATAATAACTTCTTGGGTTCACATATATTTCAAAGCCAGCATTTTTAAAAATCATTAAAGTTGTTTCCTGCAAAGAGCCCTTAGGTAATACAAGTTTAATTTTATTCATTTTCTTCAGTCTCTTTTAAAAAACCTATTTTTCTATATTTTTTATACTTTAATTCAACAAGTTCTTCAACTTTAATTGTTTTTAATTCTTTCAAGTTTTTCTCTATTATGGATTTCATAATCTCAAATGTTTTTCCCCAATCACTGTGTGCTCCACCTATGGGTTCAGGTATAATTTCATCTATTATTCCAAGTTCAAACAAATCCTTAGCAGTTAATTTCAATGCTTTTGCTGCTTGTTCAACTCCTTGTTGATCTTTCCACAAAATTGAAGCACATCCTTCAGGCGAAATAACAGAATAAATTGAAAATTCTTGCATTAATATCCTATCGCCAACACCAATCCCTAATGCTCCTCCACTTCCACCTTCTCCTATTATTATACATAAAATTTGTGTTTTTAAAAGTGTCATCTCATAAATACTTGTTGCTATTAAAAGCGCTTGTCCTTTACTCTCTGCTTCAATATCAGGATGTGCTCCAGGAGTATCAATAAAGGTAATTATAGGGAAAGTAAATTTTTCTGCCAATTTCATTATTCTTATTGCCTTCCTATACCCTTCAGGATGAGCCATTCCAAATTTTCTTTCAATATTTTCTTTTGTCTCTCTTCCTTTTTGATGTCCAACAAAAGCAACTGTCATTCCCATAAATTTACCAAAACCACTTACAATTGCAGGGTCATCTTTACATACTCTATCTCCATGGAGTTCTATATATTCATCAAAAATATTGTTTAAATAATCAAGAGTATGCGGTCTATTTGGATGCCTTGCTACCTGAACAATTTGCCATGGAGTTAAATTTGAATATATTTCTTTTTTCTTTTCAACTAATAGTTGTTTTAATTTTAGAATCTCTGCATTTTTTGTAAGATTATCATATTTTTTGCTATTTTCAATATATTCAATTTTTTTTTCAATTTCTTCAATTGGTTTTTCAAAAGGTAGATATTTTTTCTCCATTTATATTATCCTTGGAACTTTAAATAAATTTCTATCTCTTTCAGGTGCATTTTTAAGTATATCTTCACAAGAAACTGATTCATTGGATGGTATATCTTGTCTAAAAACATTTTTTAATGGTAGGACATGATAAGTTGGTTCTACATTTTCTGTATCAAGTTCATTTAACTTTGATACATATTCAACAATTTTCTCAAGTTCTCTCTCAAATCTAATTTTTTCACTTTCAGTTAATTCAATTCTCGCAAGTTTACCTAAATACTCAACATCTTCTCTTTTTATAATTTTTTCTCCCATAACAAAAATTATATAATTTAATAAAAATAAGGTCAAGAAAACTCATTGCCTCATTAAAAAATCTATACGAAAATATCAATCTTTAGGGAGGAAAATTTATAAAATGAAACTGGATAATGTTAAAAAAAAAGTTGTATATG
Organism: Candidatus Omnitrophota bacterium; assembly: GCA_023818785.1. Classification (GTDB taxonomy): domain Bacteria; phylum Ratteibacteria; class UBA8468; order B48-G9; family JAFGKM01; genus JAMWDI01. Next base: position 1,541 of record JAMWCO010000007.1, on the reverse strand, counting down.
GCAGTGAAAAAGAAGATAAGTAGAATAGTAGCAGAGAGGTTAGGTAAAAGGCATGTTTTTTATATTGATAGGAAGAAGTAAGAGAAGTTGATAAAGATAAGTGTCTCCAGTATTGATAGATTATTAAAGGAAGAGCGGAAAAGGAGTTATACCAAACCAGGGAGTTTATTAAAGAAGAGGCAGATTATACAACTACAGGAAAAACTGTTTGAGATAGTGAGGAGAAAGAAAGTTTATGAAAAAAGATTGGAAGAAGAAAAAATTTTTGTATAGAAAAATTAATGAAGCTACAGGGGAGTTGCTTCAGCAGATGTTGAAAATCTTCACTCGCCCCTTCACGGCTTCACCTCCAGTTCAACAAAGATGGGACTCTCATCCACCATCAAGTTCCGCAGGTCTGCGGTGACTGTCTCTCCGTTAATTTTTGTGACTCTTGCTATGCTCGCACTGACCGGGAGACTCACGGTTCTCGGGGCATTGCTCCAGAGCGCGTAGACTTCTTGCGTTCCCTTAGTGAATTTATACGCCCACACGCCGTCCCCTAAATTGAGCTTTTCTGCGCTCGTCGCATCGGTCAGCTTCGCCACCGTCACCTGATAGGCGATGGACGGCGGTTGCAGCGCGTTGGTCGGCGTCAGTAGCCCCCGCGCATAGTTGCCCTTGTCGGTCAAGGGGAAGTAGATGATCGTCTGCGCCCCTTCCGCCGATGAGATCGTCAGGATCTTGGTTACGGAGCGTGCGTGTTCATTCACATCATACGGGAGATTCCTATCACGACCATAGCCGATTTCCCAGACATGTATCGGCTTGACGCAGTTGTTGGCGCGCATCTGCTCGTGGATCCAGTCATATACCTCCTCCATCGTCTGCCAGCCCTGATAATCATGCAGTTGGAAGATGTCGTAATAAGGGCAATACTCCTTGAACCGGGCATCACTCAGTTGGATTGTTTTCTGCACTCTGGGGTCAGCCAGCATCGCCTTCAACTGGGATTCGTTGCTAATCGGCAGAAATTTCTTTAGGCCACCAACGTGATTCTGGGTGCACCGTCGGAAGAAATCAATCGCTTCAGCTGTTTTCCCAGCTTGATACAGGGTGTTCGGGATGGTCAGGGCATAGGTCAGGCCGGCCATGCCACTGTCCAGGACCTTCGCATTGGGATCCACGCTCTTGATGGCGCTCGCGGATTGGGCGAGGAGCGTGCCATAGTCCTTCACCGTGCCCTTCCACGAGAAACCGGAGATTTCATTGCCGATACTGTAGTATGCGACTTTTCCCTTGAGCGCTGTGGCGAGTTCTCGCACGCTTGCCAGGTAGGCGTTCATATCGCTGGGCAAGGTAAATCCCGCTTCCTCCTCAGGCAGTTCAGGGTCGCTCTCACCCTTCGCCTTCGACCGGGCATTGGGCATGAGATGGACGTAGATGTCCAGCCCGCCAGTCTGTTCCTTGATCATGTTGACCAGTTGGCTCGCCCGATTAACGTTAAACCGACCGCCGGGAGCCGGATACAGCCAGAGGGTGGTCACCCTGGCCCCGAGAGA
>JAMWCO010000145.1 GCA_023818785.1 Candidatus Omnitrophota bacterium | reverse complement strand
TTTTACTTGTTGATGAAGTTTTAGCAGTTGGAGATATATCTTTCCAAAAAAAATCTCTTGGTAAAATGGAAGGACTTACAAAAGAAGGAAGAACTATTTTGTTTGTTAGTCATAATATGGGAGCAATAGAGTCATTATGTAATAAATGTATATGGCTTAATAATGGAAAAATAATTGACATTTCAGAAGAAGTTCATAATATTATAAAAAAATATATTATTTCTTCTTCCAAACTCTCTGAAGCTTATTGCCCCAAAAAAATAAGGAATGAATTTTTTGAAATAATAAATTTTAGACTGATAGATAAAGAAAATGAATCTGAAATCCCTTTGTATTTAAAGAACGAGAGTATTGGAATAGAAATAGAATTAGAAGTATTTATTAAAGAGCCACGTCTTTCAATCGGTTATGCTTTATATGAAAATAAATCTAATGAATGTTTATGGTGGTCATTTCATGTAGATGTGGACCCTTTTATTATACCCACAGGTAGAAACAAACTTAAAACTTTTATTCCAGAAGGATTGTTAAATGATGGTGAATATAGAATTGAATTATTAGCCGGCATTGATGGAGTAACTTGGCTTTTGCCTCCGGGTAACAACCAGATGGTTCTTATATTTGCTGTTAGTAGTGGAAAAATCGGTTCTTCTTTATTATCAGCAACAAAAAGACCAACACTTTTATTTCCAGCACTAAAGTGGGAAATTTTTAACAAAGGAATTGGAGGTTAAAAATGTATATTGCTTGTGTATTTAATAAAAAATTCCTTCCCCATGCTGCTACAATGCTTTGTTCTCTTTTGGAAAATAATAAAAATGTTAAGTGTATATTTATTCTTTGTGATAATACGATTCAAAATAAACAAATAAATCTTTTAAAAAATTTTATAAAGCAATATGGGGTAGAGACTAATTTTTATTTTGTTGATAACAGTAGATTTAAACTTTTCCCTACTACTGCAGAATTCCCATTAATTGTTTATTATATAATTCTTCTTCCCGAATATTTGCCAAAAAAGATAGATAAAGTTTTATATTTAGATTCTGATATAATTATACGAAAACCATTATCTTCTCTTTGGAACACAGATATTGAAAAATATGCACTTGCAGCTGTGCGGGATATAGGAGACGTAGGAGATTATTTTAATAGATTAAAAATACCTAAAAATAAAAAATATTTTAATAGTGGTCTTCTACTTATAAATCTTTCCAAATGGAGAGATAAAAATTTGCATACTAAAATATTAAATTATATTAGAGAAAATTCTGAGATGATAATATTTCCTGACCAAGATGCTTTGAATGCTGTTCTTTACAATGATTGGATAGAATTACCTTTAACTTATAATGTTCAAGATAGTGCATTTTATGATCCCTGTTATAAAATAAGATATGCAGAGATTATTAATGATCCTCATATCGTTCATTTTACAGAAAGAATAAAGCCATGGAAATATCTATCTGAAAATCCTTTTAAAAATGAATATATAAGATATAGACAAATTACTCCTTGGAAGTATAAAATACCGGAGGACTTTAGTCTTTCAATATATTTAAAAAAATTAGTAAAAAAACTTATAAAAATTTTGTCTCAAAAAGATTATATTTTCTCTAACAACATCGGAAAGAAAATTCTTATTATTTTTTCGATTATTTTAGAAGAAAGAGAGAGTAAAAATTTAAATAATTTAAAAAAGGAAAAAGAAAGAGAGATTATTGAAAAACTCAAAATTTTAACACCTGAACTTAAAGTTATAAATGGACCCTTTAAAGACATAAAATATAGTAAATTAAAATCTATTTGTAGTACCTTAGCTCCAAAATTACTTGGAACTTATGAAGCAGAATTGCACGATATAATTGAAGGAATATGTAAAACAAAATATTCTGTTATTATAAATATAGGTTGTGCAGAAGGATACTATGCAGTTGGATTTGCCAAAAGGTTTCCAGAAGCAAAGATATATGCTTTTGATATAGACGATGAAGCACTTAATCTTTGCTATGAAAACGCTATAATTAATAGAGTGAACGATAGAATCATACTCGGTAAATATTTTTCCTTAGAAAAAATAAATGAAATTAAATTCAATGGAGATGGTTTAATTTTTTCAGACTGTGAGGGAGCTGAAAGATACTATTTTTATAAAGATACGGAAAATTGGAAAACGTTGGTTGATAAATTTGATTTATTAATTGAAGTACATGAAGGATATGTTCCTGGTACTACGAAATATTTAATTGATTTATTTTCAGAAACTCATATAATAAAAAAGATTTTGAGTGTTGACGATCTTCTAAGACCATACATATTTGATTGTAAATTTTTAGAAAATATAGATAGAGAAGAAAAAATTAAATTGATGAGTGAAGAAAGGGCATATCAAATATTGTGGTTATTTATGGTAAGAAAGTCAAAATAAAAAGGAAAAAAAAACATGCTATTTTTTTCTATAATAGTGCCTACAAGAAACAGAGGTAAATTACTTGTGGAGAGTGCTATTCCCTCTATTCTTGATCAAGATTTTGATTCTTATGAAATTGTGATATGTGATAACAATTCTTCTGATAATACGAAGGTACTTGTTGAAAATTTGATGAGAAAATATCCGAAAATAAGATATGTTTATTCTCCTGTTTGGATTCCAAAAGAAAAATTTTTTGAATTTTCTTTAAAACAGGCAAAAGGTGAATATTCTATTTTGTTCTTTGATGACGATGTATTTATTAAAAACACGTTAAAATTCTGTTATAATGTTTTATCTAAAATTCCACTTCCTGTCTTTACTTTCTCAAATAAAATTGTCTATTTTTATTCGGACTGGCATATTTCAGATAATAAAAATACATTAAAAATCCCATTTCATACAAAAGAAATAATTATAAAAGATTCCAAAAAACTTTTAAAAAAAATTTTTGATACGTTGGATTTAATTCCTGGAACACCTGATGTAACGAATTCATTTTATCGCACACCTTTCATTCTTGAATTAATTGATAAATATGGAACATTATTCCCTTATGGTCACATGGGAGATTACAATATTGCATGTTATACATTAGCAAATACAGAATATATCCTCTTCTATGATGGTCCTATAATTATATTTGGGCATTGGAGCCAGAATACAACTCAACAATTGAGATTTCTTAAAACAACTATGAATGAATATAAAGAATGGACTGACTGGGCAAAAGAAAACTTGTTGAAAGATATGCCTTTTAAAGAATATACTTTTTCTAATTGCATTGTTGCAACTCTTTCTAAAATGAAACAACAATTAAATCTACCTTATTCTATAGATTTCACAAAATATATACAAAAAATATATAATGACTTACTGTATATCAAAGCGGCTGGAATTGATACTTCATATCTAAAAGAAAAATTTATTGAATTTATCAAAGAAAGAAATATTAACTTAAGAAAAATTATTGGCATAAAAAATGTTTCTCGACCAGAAATTGATTTTATAAATTTCATGCCTACAAGTATGTTTAAAGGAGAAAAATATGGTTTTAATAATATCCTTGAAGCAAGATTTTTCTTTGATAGTTTAAAAAAGAAAACGCTTTCAACACATACTTTTGAAATTGAAATTTTAAGAAAATTTACTTATTATTTTTTAAAACTTGGAAGTAAAATTATCCAAAAATTATTCGGTTTGAAATTTTATAAAAAATTATTAAAAACACTCAAAATTATGGCTATATATATTCTTTCAAAAAGTGAAGAATAAAAATATGTTTATAAAAAATTGGTTAAAAATGAAAAGGATAATTCAGAAAATTTTAATACCTAAAAATATGAAAAAAACATTTGTTGTTATATTTAAAAAATGAGAAAACTATTAATGATTTTTATTTTTTTCCTTCCAATTTTATTTTATCATATTAACATCCCAATTCTTGATACATATTCTTTCAGACAAACCCAAACTGCATCCGTTGTTAGA
>JAMWCO010000144.1 GCA_023818785.1 Candidatus Omnitrophota bacterium | reverse complement strand
TGCTCTTAATACTTCGTATTGATATTTATATGAGTCCATTTTATTTTTGTGTAATTTTATATATGTGTGTTTTGTATGTTTTCTTTGAGGAATCTAAAATACCACCACTGCCAAAATAGTTGTCTTCAACAGTTCCAATTAGATTAAAATTGGACAAATAACTTTTTATTTCTTCAGAACCATTTAATGTTCTTTCATCAAGGACTACATATTCAATATTTTTTTCTTGTAAGAAATTTATAAAATTAATATTTTGGGTAGTATAAATTTCTTTTGTATATGAATATGTGAATGTAGAATAGAATTTATTTCTTCCTTGGAACCCAAACCATAGATATTTATCTCCAAAAACAGTTTTACCCTCAGGAATAAAAACTTTTACTTTATTGATAAAATTTTGGTAATTTATATCTTTATATTTTGTACTTATATATCCTATTTGTAATAAATAAAAGCACAGAAGAATAAACAAGAGAAATTTACTTAGAAAAATATTTTTTTTCTTTAATTCCATTATTCCTGTGGTGAATAAAAACATGATAAAAGGATAATAGTAAATTATGTAGTATTGAACTTTATATGCGCCGATTGCAAGTAATAAATAAAAAATAATTAATGTGAGCATGCAAATTTTTGTTCCATAAGATATTTCTTTATCTTGACTCTTTGAATTGTCTCTTAAGAATTTAAATGAGAAAAACATACCTGTTAATAAAATTATAAGTTCTATCATATTCCTGTGGCCTGTAGCAGACCAGTACCACTTTATGTATCTTTCTAATTCCCTTAAAAATATTCTAATTAAGTTTATTTGTGAGAATATAAGAGGCTGATGTTTACCCAAAACCATACCTTGCATTTGTTCTATAAAAATTTTTTGGGAAATAACGATATGTGTAATTATAAACCATATCATTCCTGAGAACATTCCTATTAAATAAGATAAAATCCCCTTTTTATACCAGAATAAAAATAGTAAAAAGATCCATAAAGGTACAATTAAGAAACCATTAAGATGAACATCACCAGATAAACTTGCCAGAAATCCTGAAAGAAAAGCAAATATAAAATTTTCCCTTTCTTTAGCACATAGATAAAAATATAATGACAAAAGCATAAATACCATCAATACAATGTCTCTTCTTGCACGGTGTGTAAGAATAATAAATAAACCTGAAATTGAAACTAAAATTGTAGACCAAAGAGCAATATTTTCATTGAATAATTTTTTTCCAATTGAATAAGTAAGTATTAACACCATAAAGCCAAAAAACAATGATACAAATCTAGCATTATATGGGGTAAGTCCAAAAATTAAAAATGGTATTTGGGCTATAGCAAAAAGTCGCCCACGATAGGTGTCAACCTTTTCTAAGTTTAATAATCCTTCAAACATTGGTGCTGCAAACTTGCCTGTTTTTAATAAAGTCCAACTTGGTTCTGTTTCCCAAGCATCATCCATATCAATTATTGGATATTTATCAAGATAGAATAGATGCCATAAGATATATAAACCTACAATGATTAAAAATATTTTTTTTGTTTTCATTTTATTTCTTCTAGATATTCTGCATCTACATTTACTCTCCAGAGATCGTAAGATTCACCAAGGATGTTTCTTGCAGCAAGTATTCCTGTAATCATGGAGTGATCTTGATTATTATATTTGTGCATTCCATTTCTCCCAATAACTTGTAAATTAGATATAGAATTTAAATATTCTCTTATTTTATTTACATTTTCTTTATAATTTTCATCATATACAGGATATGCTTTTTCTACTTTTATAACCTTTCCGTCTTCAATTTCATTAATTTTAGCAAAACCAAGTATCTCTAGTTCTTTTTTTGCTATATTTATAACTTCAGCAGATGGCTTTAACCAAAATTTATCTCCTTCAGAACAAAAATATTCTAATCCTAAACATGTTTTATTTATATCCTGAACCATTTTTTTGCTCCAGTTTTTAAAATTTTGAATTCTACCTACAAGAACCTCGGGAGAGTGAATATATATCCAATTGTCAGGAAAAATATCTTTTTTATTCACAATTAAACCCACTACAATAAAACTTCTATAGTTTAAAGATTTAGCAGATTCTATAATCTGCTTATTAGGAGATGGGACAAGTTTTTCAATGAATTCTCTAAGAGGCATACTTGATATTAGATGTTCACATTCTATGACTTTATAACTATTTGTAATGAGATTTTTCACTTCTATTGCTTTTATTCTTTTTCCTTCTAAAAATATTTTTTCTACAGATGAATTTATTTCAACTTTTCCATGGTTTTCTTCTATAATTTTTGCAAAAGTTTCCCACATCATTCCTGGTCCAAGTTCAGGATAATAGAATTCTTCTATGAGAGTTTTTATTTTTTGTTTTTTTTGTCTAAAAATACTGCTTTTTAATAAACTTAATAAAGATAGTCCTTTAATTCTTTGTGCTGCCCAATCGGAACTTATTTTTCTACAAGGAATGCCCCATACTTTTTCTGTATATGTTTTAAAGAAAATTTCATAAAGTCTTTTACCGAATCTATTAGAAATCCAATCTTCAAAACTTATTTCAGGGTACTTTGGTTTGATTTTTGTTTTCATCCAACTGAGCATAATAGAAATACTCTCTTGAAGTCCTAAGTTAAGTAAGGCGTTGAATGGTTTTATAGGATAGAAATAAAATTTTCCTTTATAATATATTCTTGATAATCTTTTTACCTTAATAAATTTTTCTTTTAATACATTTTTCCATAAATTCATAATTTCATCATTTTTTGAAAAAAATCTATGTCCTCCCAAATCAAATCTATAACCATTATATTCTATAGTTTTTGCTATGCCCCCCACTTGATTTTCTTTTTCAAAGATAATGATTTGATAATCATTTTTTAAGTTTTTTGTTAGCTCATAACCAGCACCTAAACCTGCAGGTCCAGCTCCAATTATAATGATAGTTTTCATATATGATTTTATCTCCTATTCAATTCATCCTTAAGCAAAATTTTTTCAAGCCATACATATAGGATTGAAAACAAATATTTTTTCTGAAGTTCTTTTAGTTTGTGTTTTGAAACACCGCTTGTTCTTCCATACCAGTTAATTGGCACAACAGTATAGGAGTATCCGCGGACAACTGCTTTCAATGGAATTTCAACTGTTATATTAAAATGGTTTGAAATAAGTGGTTTTACTGCCTCAATTACTTCTCTTTTATATGCCTTAAATGCATTAGATATATCATTGCAGTCAAGTCCAAATAAATATTTTATACCGATGTTTCCAATGCGATTTAAGATAAATTTTAATTTTGGATAATCTTTGACAACAGCTCCTTTTATAAATCTTGAGCCAAAAACGCAGTCATAACCTTCCTGAAGTTTTCTGTAATATTTTACAATGTCTTTTGGGTCATCTGATGCATCTCCCATACAAATTACAACCGCATCACCTGTAATATGCTCAAGTCCTTCTTTTACTGCTCTACCAAAACCCTTGGGCGGTTTTCTATGAATAACTTTTATATTTTGATTTTCTAATGACAATTTATTTGCAATTTCACCAGTTTTATCTTTGCTGTTGTCATTGACAATAATTATTTCATAACTAATTTTTTCTTTTTCAAGTTCACTGACAATATCTCTAATAACTTTTTCAATTACTTTTTCTTCATTTTGTGCAGGAATGACTATTGAGAGTTTCATAAAATCTTATAAATAAATATTTCAGGCCCTTTTTGGATTTTTGTTTTTTCCTCAGGAAACTTTTTTATTAACTTACATTTCTCTGGAACCAATTTATAGAAATTTTTCAAGAATTCGTATTTTGAATTCAATGCACTTTCTCTGTCTTTGCTGTTTAGTATTATATAATCAATTCCTTTATTTTTTAATATTGAAAACCCATCATTACTTATATCAACCAAATCCTGAACTTTCTGTGCTTCTTTAACAAGTTCTACTGTCCCGCTTACTTCTTCAGGTGGGCGTAGAATGCGAT
>JAMWCO010000006.1 GCA_023818785.1 Candidatus Omnitrophota bacterium | reverse complement strand
ATGCGGGTGATTTATCCATATTGGAGGTTTTGGTTCTTCTATTGTTAGCATTGATAAAGTTAAAAATATTGCTTTTTATAACTATGAATTATTTAATCACAGTAGGCCCATTGCTCATTTGACTTGACAAAAATAAAAATATGTGTAAAAATAAAAAAGTAGTACCTATATGCGCATTTGTGTGATAATTTAATAAAATGAAATTTAATATTGTAAATTGGTTAATCAAAAAGAAACTATGAACCAAAATTTTAAAGAAGCAGAAGTGTTGCTTTTATTTTTTTTATTTATTTCTTTTATTAAGTCAGAGGTGGTTGTTAAAATTGATGGATGTGGAACATTTGTTTCCAGAAATAAGCCAGATAAAGTTATGAGTAAAGAAGAAGAATATTACAGAGATATTCTTATAGTTGATAAAGATAATTTTGTTTCTTATATAAAACCAAACTATGAGCAGATTAAAGAAGTAATAATTGAAGAAAATGATATTGATGAGTTAATTTTAAAATTCTATGTTGTTTGGATAAAAGAGCCAACAACCTTATATTTTTATGAAATCCTTCAGGGATGGGATGAGAATGTGACATGGAAAGATAATATTAAGTTTAAGGATGAGCCATTAATTAAATATAGAATTGAGAAAACTGGCTGGCATCAAGTTGATATTACAAAAATTATTAAAAATAACGGTTTTGCATTAAAATCAGATTCGCAAATAAGAATTGTCAATTTTAATTCTAAAGGTGAATTTTCAAATCAAAAATGCTATTTTGAATTAAAAATTAAAGAATATTCTAAATATAACTTATGGGAATTTGATGTAAAACCCCAAGAGGATATTTATGTTGAAGTCAAAAATGGACATTTATATTATGGTAACAAAAGATTAAGACTATGGGGTGTATGCAGACACGATTCAAGACGTCTTGAAACAGTCAATAGAATAAAAAATATGGGATTTAATGCTATAAGATTATGGGGTCCACAAAATTCCTATGATACTGAATCAATAAAAAAAGGTGAATTTACAAAGTTAAAATTTGAAAATGAACCAGTAGACCTTGATTCATTTGATAGGTTTTTTTATGAATTGAAAAAAAATGGTATTTTTGTCTGGTGTGTATCACTCCATTATATGAGATTAAATCAAAATTTATGGGAAGCATTACTTTCTGATGACTCTTTTCTTTCTTCTGGAGATGATTGGTATGAATGGAAAAATGCAATTAGGGAAATCATTGAAAAAAATAATATTGGTCTATATATGTACTTTTTATATTTTGATGAAAGGATACAGAAATTGTTTATGAAAAATGCTGAAAATTTTCTTCAACATAAAAACCCATATACAAATAAAAAATATGCAGAAGAAGAAGCAATATGTGTTTTTGAAATACAGAATGAGAACGGATTTTTAAAATGGGTTTTGGAAAGAGGATTTGATAGTTGGCCTGAATATTTTAGAAAGAAACTACAGAAAAAGTGGAATGAGTTTTTGATTAAAAAATATAGAGACACCAGAGGGTTAATTGATGCCTGGGGAAAACTTGATGAAGGAGAAGATATTAAAAAAGAAAATATAAAACTTTCACCTGTATTTTATGAAAGATATAAATATCCTAAACAAAGGGGAAGTGATTTTATTGAATTTCTTTCTGGAATGATAAATGAGTTTAATAAAAAATTTGAAAGTCATTGTAGAAAGTTTGCACCAAAAGGAAAAGGAGTTAATGTTATTCCATTTGTTTACGATACCCTTTTCAGATTGAATAATGCCTGGTTATATGTTAATTCACAAGGAAATATAAATTCAATGGGAATATATATTTGGAAACTAACAAGTTCACTAACAGTATCTCCATCATTATATGTTGTTGATAGTACCACAATTGATGGGAAGCCAAACCTTATTTATGAAGTAAATGTTTCAAGACCAGACCCTTATAGAAGTGAGTTCCCATTTAAAATATCTTCTTTTGCTTCGTATCAGGACTGGGATGGGCTTTTCTGGCATTATTGGAATGAACTTGAATCTCCTGGGAGAAATTATATTCCTGATGAGCAATATTTAATTTCACCTTTACCTTATATGACAGAAACATGGGCTGATGGTGGGATTGTCCATGCTTCTGACCCTGTCATGTGTTCTTCTCTTTCACTTTCAGGACATATTTTTAGAAGATTTTTAATTTCACCAGCAGAAAAACCTACAATTTACAAAATAGGCAGAAATGGAATATTTAACTATGATTATTTTAGAGGCATATCTACTACAAAAGAATCTTTTGAAACTGGAGCAAGAATTAAATTTGATTTAAACCAGGAAGAACCTGTTAAAATAGAGCAAGGAGAGAAAAAAAGACAAGATATTATTTATGAATTTGAAAAAGGAAGAATGATAATTGATAATGAAAAAATTAAAGGATACATTGGATATTGGAGCAAGGATGATGTATATATGTTTAAAGAAAAATATGCAATTTTTAATGTATCAACTCCTTTTATTTCTTTTGTAATGTGTTCAAAAGATGGAGAAAATTTAAGTCAAGCAAATGAAATATACTTAACCTCACTTTTTGATGCGAAAAATAAAGATTTTGAAATTGATATGTCAATTGCAAGAGAAGGAGGTGGATTTGTTGGGCCATGGGAACAAGGGAAAGCAATAAAGAATAGAGGGAAACCACCTGTAATAATGGATAAAGTGAATTTAGATATTTATTTTCCTTTTTCTATATATGGAAGAATTGAATTTTATGATTTTGCATTAAGAAAATTTTATGAGAAAAGAATAAATGGAGATAATGTGATAAATTTAAATCCGCCTAAAAACTATTACATCATAAAACTTCATATTGAAAAAAAAGGTAACCCTAAACAAAAACTTCCAGAAATAAAAAAGGATAAAGAGAAATTAAAACCAGAACATACAGAAAAAATACTTTTTGAAACAAACAAGTATGAAACTTTATGGTTTCCAATTGAAGGGCTTACATGGTCAAAAAATTATGCTTATGTTCATCAATTTTTAAGAGATAGTTCATTAAATTTTACATCTATTTCTCCTTTTGATTCATCTGATAAAAAAGAAAAAAGTATACTTCTTTCTGAGTTTAAAATATTTGATTGTATTACTGATATGGAAATATTTTTTAAAAATGAGTTTATGAATAGAGTATCTTTTACATTTAAAGAAGTGCCTTCTCTTGAATTTATACTTGATAAATTAAAAAGATTTGTTGGTGAACCAGTTGAACACAAAAAAGCAAAACATGCATTTGAAAAAAGTTTGGTCATATGGAGATTGAAGAGTTTAAAAATTGAATTAACAGAATTTCAAGGATTTGTAAGTTTAATCTTTATATTGGAAGAGTAGCCAAAAGGAGGAAGAAAATGAAAAGGATTTTATTTTTTTCATTTATTGTTTTTGTTTTTATTTTAAATGGAGAAAACATCTATATCACAACAGATACATTTATATCAAAAGCACATCCAGAAATTTCTTTAAAAGATGCAAAATTTAGTGGAATTAGGAGTTGGTATAGTTATTATTTATTTAAAGTAGATACTGAAACTTTGAAAGAAAAAATTATTGGTAAAAAAATTAAAGATGTTTATTTCAACTTTTATATTTCATACATAGAAGTTCTTCCAAAAGGATTTGCTCCATCTGAAACAAAATCAGAAATTCTATTTTATCCTATTTTAAAAAACTGGGATGAAGATGCAACATTCGTTTACCCTTCTCTTAAAAAGAAAGATTTAATCTGGAATTTGATAAGAGGAAAAGATTATGCAGAAAAACCTATTGTGATTTATAAAATTGAGAATAAAAAAGAAAATGAAATAATTGGAAAACATAGAGTTGGTGGATTTATAGAAATAATAGAAAATTGGATTGAAGGCAGATTAGAAAATAATGGTATACTTATGATGATAGTCCAGAAAGAAAAAGATACTCCATATTTAATTCAAGTTAATATTCATACAAGTAAGGAAAAAACAAAAGAAAAAATCCCTTATTTTGAAATTGAATCAGAGTAAAAATCTAAAATAAATTTATTCTTCACCAGGATACTTTGTTCCATCAGGGCCAACACATGTTATTCTACTAGTCCATTTATTCCAAACCCCTCCTGTATACACGCCAAACCATTCTTTCTTTTTCCACTCTGCATGTCCATCTACAAAAAGAAAATTACTTCCATTAGAATGATTGTCAAATGTAAAATATGGTGGACCTTGCCATTGTCCGATCAAAGCCCATCCAGTATCCCTTGATTGCTCTAAAATAACTACCTTTAAATGAGGAGTTAAAATCTCACTATTTTTTGTGTACTTAAGAGGATTGGCCCAAGCATTACCACCAACCCCTCTCTCAGAACCTGTAATTGGATATACATATGTTCTTAATACACCTTTTGTCCCAAGAGTTGGACAGAATAATTTGTTATATCTTGGACTATAAGTATATCCTGATGAAGTCCATATTTTTGAAAAACTTATATTGTAAACATGGGAAATATATCCTGCATTTTTTAGTTCTTCTATCCATAACCATCCATGAGTAAGAGGATCATTCGCATTTGTAGAAACAGGCCAGTAGTCATCAAAATCCTGATTGTAAAAGGCAAAAATCATCCCTATCTGCTTTAAATTACTTATACATACTGCTTGTCTTGCTTTTTCTCTTGCTTTACTTAATGCTGGTAGCAACATTGCTGCCAAAATAGCAATGATTGCTACCACAACAAGAAGTTCTATTAAAGTGAAGCCATGTGGTTTTGAAAAGATGCTCTTTGAAAATTTTTTTCTTAACATTTTGCACCTCCTTTCATTTTTATTTTAATACATAATTTTTATTTTTGTCAAGTTTTTTTGTTTTTGGTTTTACCTTTTATTAAATTAATTCAGGTTCTGCCCAGATGCCATGCGGGTGATTTATCCATATTGGAGGTTTTGGTTCTTCTATTGTTAGCATTGATAAAGTTAAAAATATTGTATCTTTTGGTAAGTCAATTTCTATTAAAATTGCTGAATCATCTGGTTTTACTTTTTTTGTTTGAAATATTATTTTGTCATTTGAAAAAATTCTAAATACAACTTTTCCTGAACTATTTTTAAAACAAGGATTTAATCCAACCATTGCTTTAAATTTTTTAAAAGTTCCAGGAAGTATAAAATATTCAACTTTTGCATCTCTTTCTTTTTTTTCACCAGAAATAATTGGTCCAACATAAGGAAATACACTTATCCCATTTACTTCTTTTATCTCATTATTTATTTTTAATTTTAATGGATATGCTTTTTGAGAATATGGTATCAAAGATATATTTTTTTGAACTCTGTATCTATAAAGCATATCTATATCACAACTTATATATGGATAATCAATTAGAGATAAATTTTTAGATTTAATCTTATTTTTATTTGATAGAATAATTGAAGTGTATAAAAAGTCAGAAAATAGATAACAACTTTTTAAAACTGCAATTTGAGCATATTTTTTAATTTTTAAATCATCATTTTTATAAAGAAAACTTATCATTTTTAGAGTATCTTTTCTTATCTGTTCTGTGTAATTATAAATCTTTGTATAAAGTTTAAGTGTTGCTTTTTTAATGTTTTCACCAAGAATTTCGGGTCTATATTTTTTAAATTTTAAATCTGTTGTTATTGATTCAATTGTATAATGTAGTTCATAAGGTAAATATTTTTCTGGAACATCAATCAAAAAGTCAATAAATGATGGATTTAATGTATGAATTGGTTGTAAAAAATCACCTATAAAATGAGAAAAAATCCCTGAAAATTGTGATGCTTTTTCAAAATTTTTTTTCTTTAAAAGACCTATAACATTTTTAAAATAAAATAGAATTAAATAAATGTATTCAACAGGATGATAAGATAAAATTTTAACTGGATTTTTTTCAATCTTTTTTAATAATTTTTTATACCAATTTGATTTTGGTGGAAGTGGCCATAGATATTCTTTTAAATCTAAACTGACATTTCTATCAGCATAAATATCTGGATACATACATGTTTTTATAATTTCC
The DNA here is from genome assembly GCA_023818785.1 of Candidatus Omnitrophota bacterium. Taxonomy (GTDB): domain Bacteria; phylum Ratteibacteria; class UBA8468; order B48-G9; family JAFGKM01; genus JAMWDI01. The sequence goes on along the minus strand of JAMWCO010000006.1, from coordinate 14,892 downwards.
TCTTTTATATATGGTCCTTTAACTAACTCATATCCATACTCAGCAATATTTTTATGGTCCTTTTCATTCATCTTTTATTAACTACCTAATATTGGATGGGTTCCTGGAACTTGTCCTGTGATAAAATCAATTATCATCCAAACGCCACCAGTTAAAAAAGCACCAAAAACTATTCCAATAAAAAGTGGTTGCAATTTTTTATATAATTTCTGTCCTCCATATTTTAATATCAAAAATTTCAAAAGCCATCCAATAAAAATAGAAAACCAAATAAAATAAATAGGTATAGTTGCAGCAATAGTTAATCCAATTGGATGGATTGGGAACCCTATAAATCTTAATCTTAAAAAATTTAATATAATATAAAGAAAAGCACCAATTGAAAAGAAAGAAAACTCATATCTCCCAAAACTATAAGGATGTAAAATATATTCTTTAACCCAATTGACTGTATAAGGAACATAATGAGTAAATTGCCAACCGCCAAGATTTATCCCTCCATATTTATAAGCAATTCTAATTATTGAAAAAAAAGAAGTAAATAACCCTATTGAAACAGAAATAATGCAGGCAAATATTATTTTTTTAAAGTTTATTTTAAATTTCTCTCCAAGAGCAAAAAAGGAAGCAGATGATGTCATAACAAGTGTTCTTAAATCACATGCCCATGGAGAAGTAAAACCAAGTGCAGTTAATCCGTAATTCCCAATCCTTTCTGTTCCAAAAATATTTATAAGCATACCAGCAGGAACAACTCCACTCCTTCCATATGGAGAACCAGTTTGGCAAACAACTCTTGTAAGTCCAATAAATGTTAAAAATGTAATAATTGTAAATATTAAAGAATGGATAAACTTAAGACCAATAAAATTGAGCCAAAAAACTATTGTGAAAAAACATATTAGAGATATAATTGTATAGATAATATTACGTCTATCAAAAAAAATACTTTTCAAATAATTTCTTTCCTGAAACAAAATTATTAAAATCATTGCAAACATAGCGCCCATACATTCATATCCTGCTTCAATTCCAGAAAATGCCCATGGTTCAGGAGTTGATTTGATAATACCAGTTATATTAAAAATCCCTTTTTGAATTGTAAGAAGTAAATAGAAAAACCATAAACTTAAAGAAACATCAAGAGAGACAAAATAAATAAGCCCAATAACTTCAAACGCAATTCTAATATTAATTCCTAATGTCTTTCTGAAAATTAAATAAGTTTTGCTTAAATATAACTTTGGAAAAGTGGGAAAATAGTAAGAGATACAGTTAAGACTTAGTATTATAAATGGTATTAAAATTCCAATATAAAAAAGTTTGTCTTTCATTATCGGAGGGAAAGAATTCTCTTTTTTTGAGAGTTCAGTTGGAGGAGTTATTAAAGGATATAATAATCTTTCTTCCTCAATCCATCTTTTACTTAAGAAATAAATAATTAATATTGAAAGTAAATAAACAGAAAAAATTAAAATAAACCAGAAAGTTAAAGGTAAAATCCATTTATCCCATGGTATTCTATATCCTTTTGGTAACCCTTCAAAAAACCAGTTAATTGCATTTTTATCTGAAACTGTAATTTTTTTATTTATATATGGTATAAAATTTTCTTCCCAACTTGGATCAGCATAATAGTAAACTCCTGGAAGAAGAGGGATAAGATTTAAAGCAAATCCCCAGGTTGGTATTGCACAAGAAACAGCCATCATTCCAAAAATTATTCCAAGTTCTTCTGTTTTTAAAGAAAATTTATTATTTATTTTCCCTAAAATTCCATTTATTACAACAATTATGAAAAAATAGAAAAAAGCAGCACCTATACTATAGTCAGAAGTTAATGAAGCACCTTTTGAAACTAAAACTCTTATAGGGTCAACAAAACAAATTATAAAAGAAAAGAAACCACCTATTAAAAAACTCCTCCACAATTTAATTTCCATTTTAAGGATTTACTATTGCTTTTATACAATCAAAATTTTTTGTTGGATATTCAAGTGCTTCCTTGACCTGTTCAAGTTTAAATTTTTTACTTATAAGACAAATTAGATCAATTTTGTTATTGCTCAAAATTTCAATACTTTTTTTATAAGTATTTGCATATCTAAAAATCCCTGAAATTTTTATTTCATCAATTGTAAGTTTAGAAAAATTGAAATTTATAAATTCAGTCCCCATACCTATAAAAACAATTCTTCCACCTCTTTTAACCCAAAAAATAGTTTCTTCCATCAATTCAGAAAAACCTGAACATTCAAAAACAACATCAACTTTTTCTAATAAATTATTTTTAATTTCTTTTATTTTTATTTCATTTGTATTAAAGATATATTCACAACCAAAATTTTTAGCAACTTCAATTCTTTTTTTGTTTTTTTCTATACCATAAACAATTGCTCCATTTATTTTTGATGCAATTAGAGTTAATATACCAACAGGCCCAAGTCCTGAAATAATTACTTTTTCCCCTGGCTTTAAATTTATTAAATTACAAGCATGAACACCAACAGAAAATGGTTCTATCAAAGTTGCTTCATCAAGAGAAATTTTTTCAGGTAATTTATATACAAAATCAGATGGATGAACTATATATTCACAAAATGTTCCATTTATAGGAGGGGTTGCAAAAAACTTAACATATTCACATAAATTATATCTTCCTTCTTTACAATAATCACATTTTCTACAAGGAACTTGTGGTTCAATTGCGACTTTTTCCCCTTCTTTTAGATTTTTAACACTCTTGCCAACTTTTTCAATTATCCCTGAAGTTTCATGACCAAGTATTAATGGCTCTTTAACAACAAAATTACCAATTTTCCCTTCTTTATAATAATGAATATCTGAACCACAAACACCAACACTTTTAACCCTTATCAATACATCATCACCATTTTTTATATCTGGTTTTTCAATTTCCCTTATCTCTATGTCATATGGTCTTGTTAAATATGCTGCTTTCATTTTTTAATAATGAATAAATTCTCCACCGTCTACTTTTATATCTTCTCCTGTTATATGACTTGATAGGTCTGAACAGAGAAATAATACAACTTTAGCAATTTCAATTGCTGTTGGATAACCATTCTTACTTTTATATAAAGGTATATTTTTTTCTGTAAATTCTCTTCTTTTTTCAACAGGTATAAAGGGGTCAAGCATTGGTGTAAAAATTGTTCCTGGAGATATTGTATTAACATTTATGCCAAATGGAGCAAGTTTTTTTGCAAGACCCTTTGCATAGCATATTTTTCCAGCCATAGCAGCACAATAAGCATTTGGCCATGTTGAATGTGCACCAATTGAAGAAATTATTATAATTTTACCACTTTTCTTTTCTATCATAATTGGAGAAATATGTTTATCAAGATTATAACAACTATATAAATGTGTCTTTATAACCAAATCCCAATTTTCTGGAGTATCCTCATTTGGCTGAGCAATCCCAGCACAGTGAACAAGTATATCAATTGTTCCAAAATTTTTTAAAACTTCATTAACAACCTTTTCACATTCTTTATAATTGCCAACATCTCCTTTCACAAGAATCAATTCACCAAATTTTTTTAATTCTTCATATGTTTCATTCGCTTTTTTATCATTATGGAAATAATTTATAGCAACATAAACTCCTTCTTTTAATAATAGTTTTACACTTTCTTTCCCCATTCCACTTGTTCCACCTGTTATTAATGCTTTTTTACCTTTAAGCCCAAAATCCATCTCAAATCCTCCCTTTTATACTTATATGTTTCTTTAATCCACAACTTTCTCTTATTACAAGTTCAACATCAAGAATAACTTTTTTTAATGAATGAGTATTTCTTTCTCCTTTTAATCTTTCCATTAAAAGTTTATATGATTCAAAACCAATCCTTTCTGCTTTTTGGTCAATAGTTGTTAAAGGAACTTCAAGTAATCTTCCAACTGTTAAATTCCCATAACCAACAATTGAAATATCATTTGGGACTGAAAAACCAAGTTCTCTTAACCCTTTAAATGCACCAACAGCGACTTCATCACTACATGCAAATATTCCATCTATTTTATTATTTAAAAGAAATTTTTTTGTTTCATAATAACCAGTTTCTAAGGACCAATCAGTATATCTAATAAGTTTTTGGTCAAACTCAATACCATTTTCAATAAGTGCTTTTTTATAACCTTCTAATCTCAATTTTGCAGTAGAATGTTCAGTTGGTCCTGCAAGATGTAAAATTTTTCTACAACCAAGTTCTATTAAATGTTTTGTAGCAATATATCCTCCTTTTTCATCATCTGAACTTATATGGTCAGCATCAATATCTCCAAGATAAATATCAATTACAACAACAGGAATTCTATGAGCAACATTTTTAATCAAATCAATATTTGAGAAAGAATTTTTGCCAGAAACAATTATAAGACCATCTATTTTTTCTTCTATTATTTTTTCAAGATATTTTCTTTCTAACTCTGAATTTTCATTTGTACATTTAAGGAGTAATTTATTCCCATCTTTTGATATGGCTTTTTCAACTCCTGTAAGAATTTCAGAAAAAAAAGAAATATTTAAAGGAGGATTTATTATAACTTCTATTGTTAATTTTGATAAATCTTTTGATATATATGTTCCTTTAAAAGGAATCCTATATAAATATCCTTCTGCAACAAGTTCACTTATTGCATGCCTTACTGTTATTCTACTTACTTTATAAATATTTGCAAGTTTCCTTTCAGAAGAAAATCTTTTATCAGTTCTAAATTCTCCTCTTAAAATTTTCCCTTTTAAATCCTCTTTGACTCTATTAACTACACTTTTTTCAACTTTTTCTTCCATATTTTTTATTTTATATATAAAATAAATTTTGTCAAGTTTTTTTAAAATTGGTTTTACCTTTAAGATTAATAATTTCTAAATTTTACTCCTGTTTCAACAAAAATTTTATAGTTTTCAATATGATGTGGTAAAAGTTTTGGGAATGTATTTGGAGTAGAAGTTGGGCATAAAATAAATCCATAACCTTCTTTCCCTTCTTCTATAATTTTTTCTACAAGTTCTTTCATTTTTTCTGGTTTTAAAGTATCAAAAGCACCATCTTCAACTCCTCCATCAAGACACATTTTTCCTTTAGATATCTCTTTCATCTTTTTTATTGTTATTTTTGATACAGGTGGTGGTTCAATAGGATTTAAACAATCAACTTCCATTTTTATAAATTCTTCAATAACAGGCGCCATGTCTCCATGACAATGAACCCAAACAAGTTTATTCTCATTATGAATTAAATCTATTATTTTCTTATCATAATTGACAACAAATTCTCTAAAATCATTTGGAGAAGCAAGTGGTGGAATACATAATTCTGGTCCATAATATCCAAACCCATCTCCTGTTTTTTTTGAAAGAATATATTTGACATAATTCTCAATTATTTTAAATTTTTTTTCTATCATTTTATGCAAAATTTCTCTATTATCATAAAGAAAATAACTGAAAGTTTCCGAGCCCATAAATCTATGAACAGAATACATTGGCTCATCTATACCAATTAAAATTAATCCTCTTTCACCAACTTCTTTTTCAAAATCAAAATATGAATCAATTTTTGGTAATTCTTGGTCAGGTATTGATAGAAATTTTTCTACATCTTTTATATCTTCTATAAAATGTTTAATAACCATACCAGGAGAACCATCTAATTTTTGTCTAAAAATCTCTGTTAACTCACCTTTTGGTGTTTTTATTTTTGTTATTACTTCTTTCATTGTATCTTTTATCTTTTCTTGTTTTTCTATTTGATATGGTAATGGAGGATATTCATCTTTTTTCGGGGCCCAAAATTCAATTGTTTCAAGGTCATATTTTATAACAAGTTCACATAATAACTTAAATTTTTCTATCTGAAATATAGGACTTACTCCCCAAATTCTTATAGGCATTCTATCAACTTCTTTACATTTAAATGCCCTTTTCAATCTTTCTCTATGTGTCATTCTTTAATCTTTACAATTATCCTCCTTTTTTATCTATTGTTTTATAAATCTATTATAACAATTTTTAGATTGAGTCAACAAGTAATCCAAAAATTTTCTATTAAACAGTTGTCTTTAATCTTTCTCCTACTTTACCTACCAAATCTTTCCCGGGTGTTAAAGTTTTTTTGCCTGGTTGCCATTTTGCAGGACATACCTGAGTTGGATTTTCTCTTGTATATTTAAATGCTTTAAGTTTTCTTAAAAGTTCATCTGAGTTCCTTCCAACAGGGAAATAATTAATCTCTGAAGCAAGAAGTTTTCCATCAGGATCAATAATGAAAGTCCCTCTTAAAGCAAGCCCAGAATTCTCATCATAAACACCAAAAGTTTTAGAAATAATATGTGTTGGGTCAGAAGCCATAGGATATTTAATTTCAGAAAGAAGTTTCTCTTGCTGCTGCCATGCGTAATGGACATAATGTGTATCTGTGCTTACAGAAATCAATTCTGCTCCCAATTTTTTTATTTCATCATATTTTTCTCCAATATCTGCTAACTCTGTAGGGCAAACAAAAGTATAATCTGCTGGGTAAAAATAAAGTATAAGCCATTTGCCCTTTTTAAAAATATCAGAAAATTTAATTTTACCAAAATCTTTCTTATCAGGTAAATATACATCAACTTCAAAATCCTGAACTTTTTCCCCTACCTTCAAAACTTTTATTTCTTCCATTTTTTATCCCTCCTTTTTGCATTATTTTATTCTTCAACTTCAATTTCTTTACTATTTTCCCAAAGTCCATGCAAGTTACATTTTCCCCATGCTTTTAAAGGACCATGGGCATGAGTAAGTTTAACAGGGATTGTAACTTTTGGGAAACTGAGAGAACCAGATAAACTAACTCTGAAAAGAAAAGTATCTCCAGAATATAATTCAATCCATTCAATGAAATGTCCTGGTTCATTTGGATGAGGTCTCAATTTACCAACTTCAATAGTAACTTCAAAAATCTGGTTTCTTTTTACTCTCTCTGGAGCAGTAATTACCGGTAGATGTTTTTCTTCCAATTCTGAAAGGTTATTTAGGTCTTTTGCTGTTCTAACACCACATAAAATATCTTGCTCACAAATATATTTATTAGCCATAAGAATCACCTCCTTTCTTTTTACAATTTTGACAATATCCATAAAAATCTAATCTGTGATATTTAACTTCAATCCCTCCTTTCTTACTTACTTTTTTATCAAGACCTTTAAAAACAGGAATCTCTAAATCAAAAACATTATTACATCCTATACAAAAAAAATGATAATGCTGCTCTGTACATCCATCATAATGACAACCATATTTCCCACCTGTAAGTTCTAAAATTTTCCCTTCTTCTTTCAATATATTTAAGTTTCTGTATATAGTACCAAGAGAAATTTTTGGGAATTTTCTTTTAAGTATTCTAAATAATGTATATGAAGTAGGATGCGTTTTTAATTTTTTTAACTCTTCTAAAATCGCCTTTCTTTGTTTTGTATTCCTTCTTTTAATTTCTTTTCCCATTTTCTTATTCATAATAATTCTTATTATTAATTATACCTTAAAAAATTTTTTTGTCAAGTCAAATCCTCTTTTAAGTGTAGTAAATCTTGATGATAGGTGTAGATGTGAAAGATATGTTTTAAAGATTTTTTTGAATGTGAATACAATCTCCTAACCGAGGATTTTATCTTTCCAAAACTTAAAGGTTATATTAGATTTAAACATCTTTTAACCTATGACATTTTTAATATTTTAGATATTCCATCTATAATACCATCAGAAAATTTTTAAGTTGCTCACTATACCACAAATTTCCTCTACTTTTTCTTTAACTTCTGTATCTGAATTTTCTGGACATACAAAATAATTGCCAACCTCTTTATCAATCATAGGTAAATCATTAAATCCATCGGCTACAATTAATATATTTCCCCCAGATATTTTTAATTTTTCTTTTATTATTTTATCAGAATTCAGATTTTCTAAAATTTCTTCTTTATTCACTCTGAATTTTAAAGAAAAAACATAGTCAAAATGCTCTGTTATTGAAATAATTTTAGAAAAAGAGTTTATATAATCATAGTATTGTCTTTGAAATTCTACCTTGTAACATAAAAATTCATAATTCCATTCAGCATCAAGATAAATTTTTCTGTTTTTATATAAGCCGCATTCCATACTTGTTCTTCCTATTGCTCTTATTGGTCTTGATTTTAATATACTTTTTTTAAAAACAATGTCTTGCATATAAGGATACCAAGTGGTGCAGGTTGTCCATAAAATGTCTTCTTCTGAAACTTTATCAAGAAATTTTGAAAGATGATCAGGAAATCTGTCATAAGGTCGGTATCCACCAAGTGCTGTTTCATCCAAATCTATAACAATTAATTTTATTTTTCCCATTTTTATTTTATAAAAACTGGTTTTTCTATAACAATATCTGGGAAGAGAATTTTTTCAGAACCATTTATATTTACCTCTTCTGAAATAGAACTTATTATAAGTGTCCTTGCCATTTTTATATTCACATTAACATCAAAAACTTTTTCAAAACTTAATTCATTTTGAAAAACCTTTTCTGTTTTTTTATAATTTAAATCAGGAGTATATTCATTATTGATATCTTTATCAATTTCAATCATAAATTTTACTCTTGTTTCTTTTACTTTCTTTTCTCTTGTAATTGATGAAATTCCTACTTTACAGGTAAATTTAGAAAAAAGACCTTGCTGTAAAATATATTTAATAGAAACAAAAGGACATAATCCTATACCTTCATTAATTTTTCTATTTTTTAAAAATAAAGATCTTCTCTTACCATCTATTATTGAAAAATTTCCCGGAATATCCCTATATCTACCACCAGGATGAATATAATATGGAACTAAATTGTATAAAGAGAATTTTTCTAATCTTTTTACATCTTTTTCTTTTATAGAATCTGTGACAATTGATATTGAAGTATAAATAATATCTGAAAATAGTTTAATTCCTTTTTCAATAGATGGCCTTAAAATTTTTACAATATTTTTCTTGTTTTTATTTATAGAGTTTAAAATTTTATATAGATTCCTTTTCTGCCACAGAAAATTCTTTTCAAGTTCTACCCATAGTTTATAAGAAATTTCTTCTGGCGTTATTCCAATAATTTCTGGCTTAAATTTTTTAATTTTTCTTATGGAAATCTTGTCTATTATATCATGATAAGAAATATAAAGTTTTCTCGGTCTTGGGAAATAATTGTAAAAAAATAGGTTTGATATAGAATGGGAAGGATATGAGGACTCCTGAATAATATGACCTAAAATTCCAGCAAATATAACAGATAAATCAAATTCTCTATTCTTTAATGTTTCAAAAAACTTTTTTGTATAATAATTAAGAATAAGAAGAAAATTGTACTGGTCATGCTCATTAAAACTTACCCATACACAATTGAAATTATTATCTACAGGGCCATGAGGTATATGCCTTTCTTCAAATAAAAGGTATTTTTTGTATCTTTTATATTTTTCTTCATCCCATTTCCACCCCATACTATCAGGTATGAGACAACTATCACTTATTTTTTCCTCCTTTGATTTATAAACTTCCTTTAAACCAAACTCCCCAAGACTATCTAAACTAAAATCCCACCAATCCTTCTGCCATTTAGGTAAACTTATATAAGAAAAATACCCCATCTTTCTATGCATCTTACTTGGCATTTTATTCTGCAGGTTTTGTCAATTTTTTCAGTTTGTTCATTAAAGATACAAACTCAATATTTCTTTTAATCTCAAACATATCCTTAATATAAATTTTTTTCATCATAGCATATCCTAACAGATGTTTGTTGTAGAGTTGGCTTTTTATCTGTCCTGATAAATCCAGTTATCTTTTTTGCTTTTTCCCAGATACTTTCAGTCAATTTTCCATCAATTATAGGAGGTTCTTTAATCTTCAATGGACAATAATTTTTCATATCTTCTCCAAAGCAGTTAAGAATAAGAAAGAAAAAAATCCCTGAAAAAATAGTGAATACTTTCATTGTATCTCCTTATCAATTATCTCTTTGTGTTTTTCACCATGTTTTTTTAATTCTTACCTTTGTAAAATTTCTAAAATTTTAACTCCATATTTTGGTATAAAAAGATTGAATTGCCCTGTTTTATCTAATTTTAAAATTTCATTGTTCTCTATATCTTTTATTTCTATCTTTTCAAATGATAAATTTAATTTTTGGGAATCAATCTTAATACAGAAACTCTTATCTTCTTTTTCATAACTTACCAATATCAGCATTGCCTTTTTGGGTCGCTGATAAATGATGGAATAAAGTTCGCCTTCTTTAACTAAAAGGGGATAATCTTTCTCCCAGTAATGATAAATTTTACAATCTGATAGACCATACCCGAAATTATATTTTATTTTTTCTAATTCTTTAATTCCAATTCCACCCCACACTTTTATTTCATGAATGGAAGTAACTCCCCATAAAGTTCTCTGAATAAATTTTTCTTCTTCTTTATTTTTAACATCATAAATTCCATAAAGCACAAATGGGACAGTTCCTGTTTGAGTCCCCATACTTTCAGCCCGAATTAAATCAGGAGAAAATCTTTCCTGGAAAGGCAATCTACCATATTTCCATTCCCAATCAAGTTGTATAGGAGCAAAAGAAAGTACAGGCACAATATTCCCATTAGTCATATGAACCATTAACCCTGGGTTTTTATATTGATAATGTAATATAGCCATACGTTTCATCCTTTCTCGCAACGACCATATACCAACACTTGGTTGGATTTTCCCATCTTCTCTATAATAAGCATCTGAAACTATCGGGTCATAGTTGGGCTTGGGAAAGTAATTATCTATATAGTTTCCAATACCCCTTTTCAACTTTTCATTGACATAATATGTTGTCCAATCAAGAAAACTTTTTACGGGTTCTACTCTTACAACCTTATATTTATCATCAAAGGTTTTTATTTTATCAATATGGTGTCTAGAAGTAGGGCTATATTCTTCTAAATCCCATTCATCCTGGAAAATATGAAATTCAGGGTGTCCAACCCAGATTTCAAAACTGTCTAAACAAGGCATAAAAATATCAACCTTTTGCAATGCGTTTTGGAAAAAACCATAAAGATGGGAGTGATAATACCCATTTTTGTAAGACTCATTATATAGGTCTTTCTTATCCCCAAGATATTCTCCTAACATTTTCATCCATTTTTCATAATACTCATTAGGGAATTTTCCTGTTTCTTTGGCTCTTATCCATTCATCCCAAACGCTCAAATCATAATTCAGTGGATATGGACCAGGTGCAATCTGACCATGGAAGAAATGCCAAGATAAAAATTTATGTCCCTCATTTTTCCAAGAATCCCAAGTCCTCCAACCTTCTGGTCTTGGTTTTACAGGAGTTGCCATCAATCCAAATATTATTTTCCTATTTTCTGTCAATAAAATAGATTTATTAATTAAATGAATATTTAAGAACAAAACTTTTTCTTTTCTTTCTAATGTTAAAGAAGGCTTTTCGTCATCAACAACCCATCCCTTATCATTATCTGCAAACCAGCATAGCCCTCTTTCCTCTTCTCCTATCCAAATATAAGGAACAAACATTCCTAATAAACTTCTTCTGGGTAAATTCTTACCATCAAAAATTATGCCTTTACCGGAAGGAACCTTTCCTGCGGGATTGGACCTAATTCCGTCCATGACCACATGCATCAAAGGACAGAATTCATCTTTCAGAGGTATTTCAATCCAGAGATGATCTATTTTTTTGTTTTTCCCTTTTATTTCCATTTCTACCTTCATACAACCATCATATTCAATACTTGAAATAGTATTAATCTCTAAATTATCTACTCCTACCTCACTTTTCACTTTTACTACATTAGGTTTAGATTCTAATATAGAAATTTTACCATCATTCCATTTGCCTTCTTCTCCTTCTGAGACAAACTTAATTACCATAGGAGCAAATAAAATATTTACTCCTTTTGTAATTACTCTATCCCAAAGGCCAAACTTATTCATCTGATAAGTTCTATAAAGACAATATACTTCCTTATCTTTTAACTTCAGTGGTTCAAATGGGGGTATTACTTCATCAGAAATACCAAGATTGTTATGTTCCCAAATAAAATGTTTTCTCTTAAATGATTTTTTTGCTATTTCTTTAAATATCCCTTCTCCAACAAGTGTTGCAATAACTTGATACTCTCCATCTGGTAAATCAGGTAAATCTATTATTACTTCACCATTTTTATCTCTGAAAGAATTTATGCTTCCTTTCCCTATTAATTTCCCTTCAGAATTAAATATTTCTATTTTAGCCTCTTTTACTTTTGATGTTTCCGGTAAACTAATAAGCCATACTTTTGCTTTCAATTTGTTATAATATGGATAATAGGCAATTTCTAATATATTATTCTTTAGAGATCCTTCTACCTGCCAGATTTCCTTTCTTGGCGGTTTCCATTTAAGAGAATGGGCAAAGAAAACTTTTCGTTCATCAACTGATGTTACTTTTATAGATAAAAAGTTTTCAGCCTCTGGAATGTTTTCCTTTGACAATTGAAATACCTTTTCTTCATAAGAATCAAGAGGGATAATTTCCTCTTTTACAACTTCTGGTAAGTTTGAAGGTTGAAGATTTGCTAAAACTTTTACTTTTTGTTTAAAAGGATGAGGATTTTTTATAGAAACTAAAAGGTTGGTTTTTCCTTGGTAAATGTTTCCAAGGAAAAGTAATTGAACAACTGGAGCATTCTCATCAGCAATAAGTAAAGGATATGAGTTCCAATCAGAAAAACCTGCAACACCTCCTCTTTTCCATCCTGAAAACACAAAAGGTTGTTTCCAATCACGGGCTATGAAGATTCCCCAGGATTTTGAAATGTCTTGTGATATAGGATTAGCATTTAATTCTTTAAATGAAATAGAAGATTCCATTATCCAAAAACCATTATCTATTCTGTTTGCAAAGTCCCATTTTCCTTGCCAACTTTGTGGTGTCTGTGGGTTAGTACGATCAAAACTCTGACAAAATACTGTCCCAATAGAATTTATCATAAATTGGTAATACCTCTGCTCTTTTCCTTTTGAAAACCTGTTGGGGTCAATCCATATTTCAATAGCATCATCATATACAACTTTACTTGGTTGTTTTTCTCTACTTATTAATGTTCCTTCCAGAGGGATTTCAGTAATTACTGCAAAATATAAGTGTTGTTGGTCATAACCTAAATAGAAATATCCTTTTCTTGGTTCTAAATACCCAGAACTATGAGCAGTAAATCCTTCAATCCTTGTTGCATCATCCCATTCTCTCTCTCCTATAATTCCATCAATTATTGGAGGGTTTCTCATTTTAGGGAGTCTTACCACATAATCTGAATAAGAAATTTCGGTTTGAGAGGTATTTTGTGTTAATTTCATATTTAAGTAAGTTTTATAAAATTCTTTCACTTCTTCAGGGCTGAATGCTCTGTTATAAATCCTTACTTCATCAATAGCAGTTTTTGGCATAACATCATAATTAGAACCAATTCTGAAAATGGAACCAAAATATTCTCTTAATAAGGGTGCTTTTAACCTTATTCCTCCTTGGACTTCACCATCTACAAAGAGAGAAAAATTGAAAATGTTCCAAGTAATCACTACATTATGCCATTCTCCTTTCTTCCAATCTTTAGGATTTCCTGAAATTATGGAATGTTTTCCAATAGTTTCTTCTTTTCCATAATCATGAACAAAAAAACGTAAATTTCCTCCTGCTTCAATTTGTAATCCCATATAGACGCTTTTTTCTTTTTTGGGGTCTGCATAAGTAATAAATAAAGGGAAAACTCCACTTTTAGGAAGTGGTGGCCAATCTAAAGGTTGTATCCATATAGACAAAGTTCCCTTTGTAAAATCAATATTTTTATCTATCTCGTATATATATGCAACTCCTTTTGGCTCTGAAACAACAGATTTACCCTTTATCCCTGGAAGATAGTTAGATACAATTTTTTCCATCTCTTTTAAATTTGTAGGTATCGGGTTACCCATAGATATAATTGCCTCTGGTTTTTCATCATATTCACAATAAAAAATTAAATCTTTTTCTAAACTAAACCCTGTAGCAAAAAAATTACAAATAACTATACTTAAAAATACCCCAACACCTTTAATTTTAGACATTTCAAAACCACCTTTCATTTTACTCATCTTCTTTATGGAGGACCATTCCATGGCCAGACATTAAATACATTATAGCCAGGATAAGATGGCACTTTTCCTTTGTTCACCACTTCTACATGACCATCAAGAAAAAGTAAATTTGCAGCCTCATTGTGCGCGTAATATAAAGAGTTTGCATTATAATCAGGCAGACCATTATGCCATATTCTGTGCTCATTTGCTAATGGATAAATATCAGAAAAATAGAATACTTTAGAAGAATACCTTTCCACTTGACTCCATTTTTTCAGTCTGTTAATTGGAGTATTTCTATGGTATATAGCTTCATTCATACCATAAGAACTCCAATGGCCTGTAAAAATACTTTTTTCATAATCCCATCTTATTTTCCCAATAGTAGGGCAATACCATATACTCGATCCTAATTTGTCTTTACTAGGCGTCTGTTTTATGTAAGGTGGACTACTGGGTGTTCTTATTAAAGCCCCAATCTATATATACCCAGGATATACTGAGTTAAGGAGCCAACCATCATAATCCTGAGAATAAAAGTATGTAATTTGAAATATCTGTTTTAAATTATTCATACAGAGTGATTGTCTTGCCCTTTCTCTTGCTTTACTTAATGCTGGTAATAACATTGCTGCCAAAATAGCAATTATCGCAACTACAACAAGCAATTCTATCAGCGTGAAGCCATATCTTTTTTCACC
>JAMWCO010000143.1 GCA_023818785.1 Candidatus Omnitrophota bacterium | reverse complement strand
ATGGAATTGTAAATGACCCTAATTATGGAACTTGCCATTTATATTCAACAAAATTGATAACTTCAACTTCTGCAATTGACCAAGCAAATATATATCCATATGATTGGGCAATGGAATATCAAGGTGGAGATATACCTTCATTGCCAGATAATTATAGAGGGAGTGATTTCTTTCTATGTTTAAGAACAAATGAATATTTAAAATATAATTCAAAATTTAGAGTAAGAATACCTTCAGGTGGATTAACTTTAACAACTCCTTTAGAAGGGAGATATAATTCTTTGGAAGTGACAACAAATGAAATGTATGGGAATGTTTATACTGAAATAGAACCTTTAACAGAACCTGGAACACCAAATTTACCACCAAATTCAAACCCAACTCCAATTTTTAAAGTAATATTAAATGATAATAATTCAGGCAAAAACCCAAAACTTGAAGGTATAACAGTTGAATTTTATGATAGAAGCAACTTTACACTTGATGACTTAAAAGATTTCTCTCCACTTTCTCCTATTTATAATAATTCAACTGGCTGGTATGATATAACAAATTATGATTATGAAGGTATTAAAGATTGTGGAGTTGTAATATATGGTTCTGATAATAATGGAAATATAAATTATAATGACCCAAAAATGATAAAAAGATATAGAATATTAAGTTATGGAGGAATTCCATCTGCCTATCAATTTGAATTTAAAGACCTTATTTCAATACCAACTACATTATATGTTGTTATAAGAACATCATTAACTTTTACTCCTGGAGATTCTTTTGATTCAGGAATAGTTAGTTGGGGGTTAGATGATTTTGCTTGGGAAAACTGGGCATCAAGAGCAATACCAATTATAGATGGTAATGGATTAAGGACAAATGTATATGCAAGAAAACAGTCAGGGAGTATATTTAATCCACCAATAACAGGCACAATAACTTTATCAATTTCATCTAATTATGATTATATAAAACTTAACTGGTTAAATCAAACAGGTAAAGAAAATGAATTTGACCATTATGAAATAATAAGAAATTATGATGATACAAATAGTGAAACAATTTACCTTTCACCAACAGAGTATCCATTTTCTTCAAATACATATTATGATAGGAGAGAAAATTTAAATGGTCCAAAAGAAGGAATTAAATATTCTTATACTTTAAGAATGTATTATTTGCAAGGTGGTGATTTAAAGTTTGTTGATTCAAATACTGTTCCAGACATCTTAGACCCATATTATGGTCATAAAGGTAAAATTCTTGGATTTCCTGATAGTATGGCACCAAGTAATGTTAATGCAATTCCTGGAATAAATTCAATAACTCTTTACTGGAGAGATAATTCATATGATGAAAATAATCCTACAAAGAGAGCAACACAATTTTTAATAAGAAGAACAAAATTGGATGATGGAACCTGGTTTGAAACATATATGCTTGCACATTCAGAACCTGAATTTGTTGATTATACATATTTTGACTCTTATCTTGTTCAACCAAATATAAAATATAGATATGAAGTATATGCACAAAGGTATGGTCAATATGGTATAGTTGAATCACGGCCTGGTACTTCAAATGAAGTTAGTGCTTATGGTTCAGATGGGACAGAACCAACTGCTGGGGGTGGATGTTTTATAGCAACTGTTTGTTTTGGTTCTCCACTTTCAAAATATGTATCTATTTTAAGAGAATTTAGAGATAAAGTTTTGGTTAAATCTATTTTAGGAAGGAAATTTGTTAAATGGTATTATAAAAATGGTCCACATATTGCTCAATTTGTTTCAAAATATCAATTTTTTAAAATATTTTTAAGGATTATTTTGTATCCTATAATTGGGATTTGTTATTTAATTCTAAAAGGGTTTTTACCATACTTTATTATTATATTTAATGCTATATTTATATTTAAATTTTTAAAATTATGAAAAATTTTTTAGTTTTTTTAGTTCTATTTCAAATGATTTTATATTGTAAAGAAAACATTTCTGAGATTATTTTAAAAAGAAATATTTTTAAGCCAATAGAAAAACAAAAAATTGAACCAGTGAGAAAGATTCCAGAAATAGAAAATATTGATAAATATTATTCTCTACTTGGGACTGTTGAATTTGATGAGAAAGATAAAAGTATTGCTATTTTTGAGGACTTAAAAAGTAAAGAAATTATTTTTGTTAAAAATGGTGAACAGATAAAAAATTTTAAAATAATTGATATAAAAAAAGAAGGGGTTTTTATAAAAACTATTACAGAAGAGGATTTTCTTTTTACAACTTCAGGATTAAGAAAGATTGAATTTTCATATCCTAAAAAATTTTTTGTAGTCAACTTAAAGGAATTTATAGAAGAGTTAAAAAATGATAAAGAACAATTAAATTCATTAAAAGTTACACTGGTTAATAAGAATGCTTTTTCAGGATATAAAATAAATGGTATAAAAGAAGGTAGTATAATTGAAAAAACTGGTCTTTTGAATAACGATATTATATTAAAAATTAATGGTATTAAAATGGATAAATCAGAAAATCCTTTTAAAATTTATGAAGATATATTAAAAAATGGTAAAAATAAGGTGAGTGTTGAAATATTAAGAGAAAATAGAGTTTTTAATAACTTTTATTTTCTTGAATAAAAATGAAAAAATCTGCACTTTTTATGACAATAATAGTTTTAACTTCAATTGTATTCTATTATAATTTATCATTTAAAAAAATGAAAGGAGGGAAAACAAAATTTGTACCAGAAATAAAAAAAGAGAGTTTTGATAAAAAAGAAACAAAAATTGATTCGCAGACAGATAAAGTTAAAAAATTTGCATTTGATAAAAGAGAAGAATTGCCACAATGGTTTAATAATTTATATGCTTTATATAACGAAAATTATCAAATATGGAGACAGAAAGTAAATGAGAAAGGTGAGGGAGGAATTATTTCTTCTATTTTAAATACACCGCAATCACAGATTACAACAGATAAACAAAATTCAAGTATTTCAATTTCTTCCACTTATTCACAATTACCATCAACTTCTATGACACAGATTGGTACTTCATCATTTGTAAAAAAAGAGAAAACTAATTTTGCTGACCAATCTTCTCAAACTGGATTGATATCAGAAATGATTAAAAAAGAAGAAAATATTCCTGAAAAAGATGAAAATAAAGAAGGTTCAAGTAATCCAGAAGAAAATGAAGATATTGAAGTTATAAGAAAAATAACTTCTTCTGGTGGAATTATAAATGTAACTTTATTAGTAAATATAAAAACTCAAATTTCAGGAATTATTATTACAGAAAATATCCCTTCTAATTATAACATTTCTTCTGCATCTCCTATGTATAATAAAAAAACACAAAATACATATAAATGGCTTTTTTATGGCAAAAGTATTGGTAATCAAACGATTTATTATCAATTAGAAGGGGGAGGGGAGGGACTAATTGAAGGTTCTTTTAGTACTTCCTTAGGAACATGGCTTATTAAAGGTGATAAAAAAATATGAAAAAGAAAATATTATTTTGTGTATTAATATTATGTCCAATTATATTTCCAAAAGAAAAAAATTCAATTATTTTAAAAAGGAATATTTTTACTTCTCCTGTTCCAAAAGTTGAACCAAAAAGTATTTTAAAGGAAGAACCTTTACCATCCCTTGATACACTTATAGAGATTTCAGGCATTATATATTTTCCCTTAGGCAACTCTTATGCTGTGATTAAAGAAAAAAAGACAAATATAGAAGGAATTTACAAAGAAGGAGATATTGTTGCAAATGCAAAAATATTAAAAATAGAAATAAATAAAGTAATATTTGAATATGAAAATAAAAATATATCTTTAAATCTTGAAAATAAATTCCAGGACATTGGGTTAGTTATTTCAAAAGAGAATATACAGGAGAAAGAATTAAAAACTGAAAATATAATTATTCCAAAGGTTCCTGAAAAAGTGATTAGTATGGATGTTAACTTTGATGATACAATAACAAATTTTGTAAATGATAAAAAATTGATTGAGAATGTAAATATAATACCAAATGTAAAAGAAGGTAAAATTGATGGAT
>JAMWCO010000142.1 GCA_023818785.1 Candidatus Omnitrophota bacterium | reverse complement strand
AGCATAACATTTTCAAGCGCACTCATAACAGGAATTAAGTTAAATGTCTGGAAAATATAACCTATTTTTCTACAGCGAAGCCAAGCAAGTTCATAAGCATCAAGTTGAGCAATATCAACTTCATCAATATATACTTTCCCTTCAGTTGGTTTATCAAGCCCACCTATCATATTAAATAAAGTTGTTTTTCCACTCCCACTTGGACCCATAATTGAAATATATTCTCCTTTTGCAATTTCAAGATCAATCCCTTTTAAAACAGGTAGTGGAATTTTACCAAGCATATATGTTTTCTTTAAATCAATTGTCCTTACTACTACTTCTTTTGGCATATTCTCCTCCTTTTTTAAACTTCTCTTCTTATTGCTTCTGCAGGCTCCATTCTTGCAGAAACAATTGCAGGGTAAATTGCTCCTACAATTGCAAGGCCTGTCCCAAGAATAATTGATATACCAACATACTTAAAAAGTTGTAAAAATGGGAATATAGATAGAATTATTTTTTTATATTGAACGATATATACAATTGTCATAATCAAAATCCCTAAAAAACTACCTATAATTGAACCACCAATCCCATGTATCATTGCTTCAAGCAAGAAAAGTTCCATAACAAATCTATCAAGTGCTCCAAGACATTTCATAGTTCCTATCTCTCTTGACCTTTCAGTGACAGCCATCAACATTGAATTTATAATACCAACTGTACATACAAGAAGAGAAAGAGTAATAAGCCATCTTTGTCTTACTTTTATCTCCTCAAGATTTCCTACAAGTATACTTCTTATATTTTCAGGACCTTTTTCAATTAATGCCATTGTAAAAACATTAGAAGCCATAACAGACATAAAAAAAGAAATTCCAAGCAAAATTGACATTGTAACTATTATTGCTCTTCCAAACCTTATTTTAAAATTTCTTAAACTCATTTCAAGCGCATTCTTTAAAGGTAAACTTAATTGCTTTTCTATTTTCTTATCCATATCAACTCCTTTTTTAATTATACCACTTTTTGAGTTTTATTATAAAAAATCATATTTTAAAAACCAGATATTCATTTTACTTTTCCCTCTATTTGCCCATAAATAATAAGGAATTGCCTTAAATTTCTCTTTTATATAATCTATTTTCAATTTTTTTGTCTTTTCATATAAAGGCAATTTTTGATTACTTGTTAAAATTTTACCATTTAAAGTTACAATCCCTCCAAAAATATCTTCAAATTTTTCTTCGATTTTCTGTTTGTATAAAATTGAATTAAAAAGATTTATTTTTAGATTATCTACACTTTCAAGACAGTAAACAATTGGACCCCTTTTTAAAGAAACACAATTCCTAACACTTTCAATTTCAGGATTTCCAGAATAAAAATCTACTTTAATATCAAAATTTATATCAATACTTTTCTTCTTTTCAATCCTCAATTTAAAATATTTTCCACTTTCAGGTCTATATCTCTTTTTGTCAATTTTAATTTCTGTTTTTTCACTCCATTTTGGGATTCTTATATATAAATTAATTTTTTCATCTGATTGCACATCTATCAAGACTTTGCCTTCCCAAGGATAATTTGTTTTTTGTTCAATTTTTAATTTTTTATTATTTAAATTTATTTCTGCTATTGAAGTATCATATAAATTAATATAAACACCATCATTTCTAACTGTATAAAAATATCCTGGTAAAGATGAAATAAATCTTTGAATATTAGGAGGGCAACAAGTTGTAGTATACCATTCTTTCCTTTTATAGTCCCCTATTGAAGATAAAGGATTTACATAAAAATATTTTTTCCCATCAAAAGAAGTAGAAGAAAGAAAAGAATTGTAAAGGATTTGTTCAAAAATATCAAAATATTGAGATTCTCCTTTAATTAAAAACATTCTAAAACACCACATCATACCAGCAACAGAAGCACAACTTTCACAATATGCCCTTAAATTTGGAAGTTCGTAAGGATATCCAATCGCTTCATTCTCATATCTTGAACCAATCCCTCCAGTTATATAAATTTTTCTTTCAACAAGGTCTTCCCATAAATTATCAAGAACTTTTAAATATTTTCTATCTCCTGTTTCAATATAATAATCAGTAGCACCACAACACAAATACATCATTCTTACTGCATGACCAAAAAGTTGTTTAAATTTTAAAATCGGATTATTAGGTAATCCCCAATAATCAGGATTTTTTATAGTAAGGAAAAATTTTGCCAAATTTAGATATTTTTCATTTTTTGTTGTTCTATATAATTCAACTAAAGCCATTTCAACTTCAGGATGTCCATCTGTTTTTTCTATCTTCCCTTTCCCAAAATTATTAAATATAAAATCAGCCCATTTAATAGCAACATTTAAAAGATTTTCATTACCAGTTGACCTATAATGTGCAATTGCTGCTTGAATTAAATGCCCGCCACAATAAAGTTCATGAGAATATTTTAAATTTTCAAATCTTCTATTTGAAAGATATGGACTTGTATTTAAATAACCATCTTCTTTCTGTGCTTTTTTTATTAAATCTATCAAATTTTCAATTAAATTTATATTTTTCTCATTCCATTCATTCTGTAAATCCCAACTAACACCTTCAATCCATTTATATAAATCAGAATCAGTTGCAATTCTATTTGTTTTTTCTCCTTTTTTAATTCCACCTTCTATTTCAAAATTTTCTATTGTTTTATATTTCAAAAAATATTTATACAAAAGAGGAATACTTATTTCCCTATTCCTTTCAAGAAAATATTTCCAGAATCCATTAACCTTAACATTTTCAATATTTACAGGAAAAGATTTTAAATTTTCTTTTTTAATAGGGACAATTAAACTTTTTTCCATTTTTCTTTCAAATAATTTATATATCTATCACACATCTCATCAGAAACATTTGCAGGTATATGATTCCCAACAGCAAAAATCAATCCCTTACATTTTCCATCTTCAACATATTTAATTGTCCTATCAATATCATTCTTAACTTTTTCCCATTTACCAAATGTCATATCTCTACAATCAACATAACTTCCAACAAGACAAACAGTATCCCCAAAATTTTCAGCCATAAAACCGAAATCACATACTGGTTCAAAAATAAGTCCATCTACTCCAACTTCAATAATATCTTTTGCGAAAATATGATAATCACCATCTGAACAGAATAATACTTTCTTTCCTTTACTTTTTAAAACTTTCCATAATTGGCCATATCTTGGTATAATTGCTTTTCTATAAAATTCAGGAGAGATAAAAGGACCAGAAGTCCAAACAAAATCATCATGTTGAATTATAAATTCTACACTTGTCTGACTCCATGCTTTCATATAAAAAAGCGTATAATTAAAAAATCTATCAATAAGTTTTTCAAATTTATTTTTATCACTTGCAGCAAGTAAAAGATTTTCCCATCCAAATGCCTGAATAAGTCCTGAAATAATTGTTTTGTAATATCCTCCAGTTATAAGTTGTTCAGGAAATTTTTCTGATAATTCCTTAAATTTTTTTTCATATGTTTTAACCTGTAATTGAAAATCTGGAAATCCATACTCTTTCTCTGGATCAAACTCCCAGATTTCAAAAATATCTTTAAATGGACTTTCTTTTTTTTCTCTTTTATCAGAACCATCTTTTGCATATATAGCATGTCCCATATCAGTTGCTCTCCCTCTTTCAAGCCAGTTTCCATAAATACCATCATCTGTATACCATAGAAAATCATATTCCCATATTTCATAAAATCTTCTCATTATTTCTGGATGCTCTTCTGGCAAATAAGTAATTTTTTTAATATATTCCTTATGATATCCCATACTATATTCAGTATGAGCAACCCTTTCTTCCATTTTTAAATTAATTGCATCAATCGCTATCTTTTTACTCATATTAGTAACAGATTAGTTTTCACAGAAAGTATATCAATTTTTTAATTTCCCTGTCAAATTTACGCACAAAAGGTCTCCTGTTGCTTCATCTATGAAAAGGCTTGTCAACCCTCTTTTTACCTCCTTTTTCTCTTTTTCATTTTTTTCAACTCAGATTTTTATCAAAAAGGTTTTATCCCATCCATCTA
>JAMWCO010000141.1 GCA_023818785.1 Candidatus Omnitrophota bacterium | reverse complement strand
TGATGGCAAAAGCAAAAAAAGAGGATAGAGTGAAAGTTAGTTTACAGATAGGAGCAGAATTAATTAAAGGAATGAAGGGTATGTGTCAGGGTGTACATATTATGCCGCTTGGCTGGGATAAATATGTTTTAGAATTACTCTATCTTTCAAATTTAACTTAGAAAATATTTCTCAAAGAATATATCAAAGTTAGGAATTTATAATTTAAAATAAACCATCTATGATTTCACCACAGAAATTACATTTTCCATTTTTAATTAAATTTTTTCTAATTGTATATCCATATCTTTCAATTAATAGTTTTTTACAATGAGGGCAATAAGTATTTTCTCCTTCATCTCCAATAATGTTGCCAGTATAAACATATAAAAGTCCTTCTTCAAATCCTATTTCTCTTGCTATTTTTATCTTTTCTATTTCAGTTGGATAATGGTCTGACATTTTATAAGCAGGAAAGAATCTACTTATATGCCATGGAATTCTTTTATCAATATTTTTCAATTTTTTTGCAATATCTCTTATTTGTTTTTCATCATCATTATATTGTGGTATTAATAAAGTTGTAACCTCCACCCAAATATTAAATTTTCTCATTAATTCTATGTTTTCAATAACATATTTCTGATTTGCTTTTGGTAGTTTTTTATAAAATTCTTCATCTCCTTTTAAATCAACATTACAAGCATCAAGAAATTCTGAAATATCCTTTAAAAAATCCTTGCTCATATAACCATTTGTAACAAAATTATTATAAATTCCATCCTTTTTGGCTATTTTACAAATATCAAAGGCAAATTCTCCAAAAACAGTTGGTTCTGTATAAGTATAGGAAATAGATTTACAGTTATATCTTTTTGCAATTTTCACAATCTCTTCTGGTTTTCTTTTAATTAATGTAAAGATTCTTCCTTCCTTTGGTGGATGAGATATTTCATAATTTTGGCAGAAAGGACAGAAAAAATTACATCCACAAGTTGCAATAGATAATGCAGAACTACCAGGAAAAAAATGATAAAATGGTTTTTTTTCAATTGGGTCTATATGTTCAGCAATAATTTCTCCATAAACAAGTGAATATAATACACCTTCTTTATTTAATCTAACACCACATTTACCAACTTTATCAGGTTCAATTATACAAAAATGGTTACATAATTGACATTGAACTTTTTTATCATCCAGTAATTTCCAATATTTTGCTTTTTCCATTTTCTAATAAATACAGATTCCTTTTGAACAACTTGAAATTTCGTCAGGTAATATTAAGTAATCAATCTCCTCTTTCAATGATTCTCCATATAATAAAACCTGTTGACTTTTACTTCCATATCTAAATATAGTTACTCCTTTACACTTCATTTTCCATCCATTTATAAAAATTTCTCTGACATCTTCAATTGTCGCTTGGTAAGGTAGATTTATTGTTTTTGAAACAGCATTATCTGTATATTTTTGAAATATTGATTCCATTTTTAGATGGATAAAAGGTGGAATATCAAGTGCAGTTAAAAATATTTTTCTATATTCCTCTGGTATCCCTTTCACATTTCTTAAAGAACCTGTCTTTATAATATCTTTTAATATAGAAGATGATAAAAAACCATTCTCTTTTGCAAACTTTTCAAATATAGGATTTATTTCAAGGAATTTATTCCCTTCAAGTATATTTCTTATAAAAGCAACTCCAAAAATTGGCTCAATCCCACTTGAACAATTTGCAATTATACTGATACTTCCTGTTGGTGCTATTGTTGTTCTTGTCGCATTTCTTAATGCATCAATATTTTTATAATAAATTGATTTTTCAAAGTTAGGGAAAGAACCCTTTTCCCTTCCAAGTAAAACAGAGTATTCAAATGCTTTTTCATTTATAAATTTCATTAATTTTTCTGCAAGAGTGAAACTTTCATCATTTCCATATGGTATTTTTAATTCAAGAAGTAAATCTGCCCATCCCATAATTCCAAGACCTATCTTTCTATTTGCCTTAGTTATCCTTTCTATTTCAGGGATTGGATAATTATTAACATCAATCACATCATCAAGAAATCTAATAGATATCTCTATAATTTTTTCAAGTTTTTCCCAGTTTATCTTCCCATTTTCTATTATTTTGGTAAGATTTATTGAGCCAAGATTACATGATTCATAAGGGAGAAGAGGTTGTTCACCACATGGATTTGTACTTTCTATTTCTCCTATTTTGGGAGTTGGATTATGTCTATTAATTTCATCAATGTATATAATTCCAGGGTCTCCTGTTTCCCATGCACTCTGGCAAATTAAGTCAAAAACTTCATTCGCATATACTTGTCTTACTTCTTTATTATTTCTTGGATTTATAAGTGGGTACTTTTCCTTTTTTAAAACTTTCTCCATAAATTTATCACTAACACTTACCGAGATATTAAAATTTGTAAGTATATTTTTCCTTTTAGAAGTAATGAATTCATAAATATCTGGATGATTATAATTTAAAATTCCCATATTTGCGCCTCTTCTTTTCCCCCCTTGTTTCACAATCTCAGTTGCTTTATCGTAAATCTCCATAAAAGATAAAGGTCCTGATGCAACTCCTTTTGTAGAACCAACAATATCTCCTTTTGGTCTTACTTTTGAAAATGAAAAACCAGTTCCCCCACCACTCTTATGAATTAAAGCCATATTTTTTAAAGTGGTAAATATACCATCTATAGAATCATCAACAGGTAATACAAAACATGCAGAGAGTTGTCCAAGAGAAGTCCCTGCATTCATCAATGTTGGAGAATTGGGTAAGAATTCAAGATTTGCCATAATGTTAAAAAATTCTTCCTCATATTTACTTTTTTCTTTCTCACAGGATGCAATATAAGATGCAACTCTTCTAAATAATTGTTCAGGTGTTTCAATTATTTCTCCTTTCTCATTTCTTAAAAGATATCTTTTTCTTAGAATATTTATTGCGTTTATAGAAAGTTTAAGTTTATCTTCAACTCCAAGAATCTTTTTACTTTCCCTTATCTGTTTTCTCTTCTCTCTATAAAGAATATATGCCTTTGCAGCATTATAAAGACCATGTTCAACAAGAATATTTTCAACAATATCCTGTATTTCTTCAACTGTTGGAATTTTTTCTTTATCTATTCTTTCTATAACCTTTTGTGTAAGTTTTGTTGCAAGATTTAAATCATCAATATTTACTGACTTAAGCGCTCTGTAAATCGCAAATTCTATTTTTTCTGGAAGGAATTTAACTGTTGCTCCATCTCTTTTTTTAATATATTCAATCATCAATAAAAAATTTACTCCTTTATAATCTTTCTGTCAAATATCGGGTTTTTTTGGAGTTTTGAAATTTAAAAATATAATCCCACCTATAATTCCATTTAAAATAACACTTAAAAGGACTAAAATTGAAAGAGCATAGGCATTCTCTTTACCAATAAAGTTGGAAAAAAGGAAAATATAAGAAAACTCTCTTATACCAAGACCTCCAAGAGAAGGTATTAAAGTAGATGTCCATATCAAAGGAATAAAAATGAAAAATGGAAGAATATTTAAATTTGTTTTTAAAATTGAGACACCTATAAGATATTGAGAAAAAATTGAAAGTATTTGGAGAAAGAAACTTATTAAAATTGCAATATAAAATTTTTTTTTATCTTCTGTAAAGTAGAAATGGATTGAGTCATATAAATTTAAAATTTTCTCATTTAAAAATTTTGGGATAATCCTTTCAATTGGTAAATATAAAAAGTGAGCAAATTTTCTTTTTGAAAAGAAAAAATAGGAGAAAATTAATAAAAAAAGAAAAATTAAAATTAAATAATGAAGAGTTCTTTCTCCTTTATAAAGAAAAATAGAGATTGTTCCCATTATCATTACAGTTAAAGCACCAACATATCTATCAACCAATATTGATAAACCACTTATAAATTTTTTTTTCTCGTCTTTAATAATATAAAAAATCTTTACTAAATCTCC
The DNA here is from genome assembly GCA_023818785.1 of Candidatus Omnitrophota bacterium. Lineage (GTDB taxonomy): Bacteria > Ratteibacteria > UBA8468 > B48-G9 > JAFGKM01 > JAMWDI01. The sequence goes on along the minus strand of JAMWCO010000141.1, from coordinate 105 downwards.
TCCTGCTGATGTTGGAAGAAAATTATTAAAAAACTGACCTATCATAGTAAGTTTAAATATAAAGAGATTTGATATTGGTTTTTTAAAATAAATTTCAAGGATATA
>JAMWCO010000140.1 GCA_023818785.1 Candidatus Omnitrophota bacterium | reverse complement strand
CCATCCTAATCACACTGATCTTATTTGGAGGTAAATTAAATTCTTTAATTAATCTTATTTTATTTTCATTTGCATGAACAATAATTCGGGGTAAATTTTTATAAATTATATTAAAGAAAAACTTGTCATAAATTTTCTTTTCATGAGGAAGAATATTATGTACAGTATACACAATTTTAGCACGAAGATATTTTAAAAAGAACGAAAATATTGAATCTTTTATTAAAGAAAATGTTGCTTGAAAATGTATTACCTCGGGGTTAAAATTTTTAATAAACATCACAAGCTTTCTAACCTTTACTAAGTAAGAATCATTCCTATCAAACTCATATATTGGAAAAGAGCCATCAAAACATTCTTTATATAATTGACCTTTTGAAACTAAAACTTGTATATCTACACCAATTTTTTTTAATCCTTTAGCTAAACCATAAGTATATGCTGGATGGCCACTGTTAACAATTACCACTTTCATTGACTAAAGAAAACAGTTTAATAAATCTTTTTTCCCAGGTATGGTATGTTATTGCTTTTTTATAACCCTTCAAACTTATACTTTTCTTTAGCATATCATTTTTTAAAAAAAATTTTATTTTATCTTTTAATTCTTCAACACTATTATAACATACAATTTCTTCATTTATTTTATATAAAGAAGCTAACTGCTCACAATAATTCGTTAAAACAAAACCTTTACATGCAGGTACTTCAAACACACGTTTCGTAACATTAAAGATCTTTAAAGAACTGCCGAAAAGAAAATGTATATCAAGGACTATCTTTGCTGAATTATAGATTTTTATCAATTCTTCAGCAGTAGCTATTCCTTGATAGAATTTAATTAAATTTTTATTAGTAACACTTTTTTGTGGAGCCCAAATTTTTAAGCCAAAATCTGTAAGTTCAAGCAGAATTTTTTCCCTTGAAGGTGTAATTGTCCCCACAAAAGCAACATCACATCCATATTTTCTTTGCTCCTCTTTTGATAAAGATATTTCTCTGCAATAAGCGGGATCGCAGGCAAATGGTAGATGATAAATTTTGTTGGAGAATATTTTCACATACTTTGTTACTTCTAAGTCATCTATAATAAAAAAATAATCGTAATATTGAGATATCTCTTCTACAAACTCTTTAGCACCACCAGAAATAAGAGAATCCCCATACCAATTTAATAATTTTGCGCCAGTTTTTGATTTGATATATTTTAATGTTTCTGAAGTTATATTGGTGCCTTTAAAAACAATGACAATCTCTGGTCTATATTCATTAACTATTTCTCGTAAAGAAAAATTTAGTTTATCTTTGGCTAACTTAACAGCTAAAGGAATTTTTACTATTTGTGGTATAAATTTTTTTATTAATTCTTTGACAGGAACTATTTTTTTATTTATCGGTATAGTAACACAATCAAAAAATGTTACTTCATGGCCCATTTGTTGTAAAATTTCTTTATGGGATTTACCGTCTTGGTTAGGATAATCCACCAGTAATATATTCATATGTTTTATCTATAGATAACTGAGAATAATTTCGTTAAGTTGCTTAATTTTTTGATACCAATCATTTAATTTTGCAGTTTCAATTTGTTTTTTGTAGTCATGAGATTTAGTATTAAGTGCTTCTGATATATAAGCAATAAATTCTTTTTTTGAATATGCAACAAATATAAAATCAGAAAATGGTTTTACTGCAAAAAAATCAGTAGAGACAATTTTTTTCCCTGTAGCCATATACTCAAATAATTTCAATGGTGAGGCGGACTGGAAAAGTTCATTTTTTAAATGTGGCAAAATCAAAATATCAAAGTGTTTTACATAAGATGGAAGAATATCATAATCCTTTTCATTTAACAAAAAAACATTTCTATATTTTGAAAGAATCTTTTTAACTTTTCTATCTGCGGGACCGATTAACACAAAAGAATAATCTGGATAAGATTCAGCCACTTCCGTCATTAACTCAACATCAAAAATAAGAGAATCAATTACACCAAAATATCCAATAACTGGTTTTTTTATTTGCTTTATATCTGACGGTACAGGATAATTTTTATCCACAATATTAAAATGTTCAAATTCTACACCGTTATTTATCAAATATATATCTTTACAAAATTTAGATTTTTTTTCTTTTAACCTTTCTGAAACTGTAATTACAAAATCTGCTTTTTTTAATAATTGTTGTTCACATTCAACAGCACAAGAAGTTTTACCAAGTGGCAGTTCAGATATATCGTCAGAACAATCATAAATTACTAATTTCTCATTAAACTTGCCTATCATATCAACATCATAGGGATTAGTGATCATTAAAACTGTTGGTAAATTGTTATTAAAATATTTTTTTAGATAGAAATTTACATATTTACTTAAAAATAGAGTATTTGTCTTCCTAAACAAATTATATTTAAGTTCGAATGGTAAAAGTGGCGGTATTCTTAAAAGGAACAGATTTTTATTTAATTTTCTAATTTTAGTTGATAAAAATAATCTTATAAACCCAGATTTTAAATAAGAGATAATGCTAATGCGAGGATAAATGAACAAAACATTTCCATATTCTGAAAGATACTTTACAATATGATGAGAACGGTTCCTCCTCATTTCCCATATAAATGGTGAAAGATATACTAAATTATATTTTTTCATTTTTAAATAATGAAACTATATCAAACCAAAGACTTAAAAATAAACACATAATACTGATTATAATTATATCAAAACGATAATATTTAACATCTGACCATATATGTCTAATTCCTCTTATAATTTGCCAGTATATCCGTTTTATTAAAGTAAACGAGAAATTTAATTCTGGTAATATATATTTCCCCCAGCCATAATACATCCGCGCAACAGAAAAAACTGTATCTTTACGAAGATGGAAAACTTTAGCTTGGGGTTCATAAACTAAAGAATATCCATTATTCTTAAGTCTTAAACAAATATCGGTATCTTCCGAATTTGTTTTATATTTTTCATTATACCCACCAATTTCAATAATAACTTGTTTTCTAAAGACACAATTACAACCAGGTAACGCAAATGCGTTAAATATTTTTTTATCGCCGTGGTCTTGAGATAAATGTTTACTACGCCATTTATCCGGCAAAGATTTTGTATTTTTTTCTATAAGTCTGCCGCCAACACCTGCAATTTTATCAGAAACAAAATTTCTTATCAATTTTTCAAGCCAATCTTTTTGTGGACAACAGTCAGAATCTAATGAGGCTATAAATTCTGAATTTAACATATTGAAAGCGGTATTTCTTGCAGCAGCTAAACCTTTGTTTTTAAGATGTCTTATAATCTTTACTGGATATTTAGATGCTATCTTTACCGTTTTATCCGTTGACCCATCATCTATAATGAGGATTTCTTTTATTGGATATGTCTGGTTTAAAACGGACTGAATACATCTGTCAATATATTTTTCTGAATTATAACAAGGGATATAAAGTGAAACTTCTACCACCATGGATATTTTTTTACCAAAAAATAAATCAAGTGAACAATTGGATGTATAGCAAAAAATTTTTTATATACTCTTAAGAGATGTTTTAAAATTGAAAAACTATTTTCATTTTTAAAAAATATATCTGTGATCCTTGGCAAACTTTTTGCCGTTGAAGTCATCTTTTTAAATTTAGTCAAAATTTCATTTATAATCCAGCTTATAAGAATAAAATTGCCTTTTTCTGGTATTACTTTTAATATTTTAAATTTTTTATTTATCAAATTTTTTATCTTTTCTACTGAAGAAAAATTGTGTAAATGCCCATAATTATAAAAAGCAGAATAAATGTCAAACATCCATAGCCGTCCTATTAAAAAATTAAAATCGTTCGGTACGACAATTACTACTATACAATCAGGCTTACCTATACGGAATATTTCTTCTATAAATTTTTTAGGTTCTATAACATGTTCCAAAATTTCACTAGCTATTACAATATCAAAAAAATTTTCTGGGAAAGGTAAGCAGGTTACATCTGCCCTTAATAGATTAACTTTAGGATGATATGCTTGCTTTAATTGACTTTCTGAAATATCTACTCCGTAAAGTTCTACATTATTAAT
>JAMWCO010000139.1 GCA_023818785.1 Candidatus Omnitrophota bacterium | reverse complement strand
AAGATAAAAGGAGAAATTTATTTTTCTGATCAATCATTTAAAAATTTAAAGGCACCATTTTCAAAAATATTTCAAAAAGAGTTACCACAGAACTTAAAAATAAATGGCTATTTAAGAGGGAAAACTTCTGCTGAATCAGAAAAATTTGAGTTTGACTATCTTTATATTTATATTTTTTCTGATATTGATAGTATAATTTTCTCACAAGTAAAAAATGATGTGGAGATGCTTTTGCCTTCACTTGGAATAATTATGAAAGATAAAAAGGAGAATGTGAATAATTTAATTAAGTCACAAAAAACAAAGGATATAGAATTAAAATATAGTCCTTTACCAATAAATTTTTTTTCATACTTTTTTGAATATCTTATAAGTAAAGAAAATGAAATTAAGGAAAAAATAAAATTTGAGAGGGAAGGGAAAAGAGAGAATTTTAAAACATATATTTATAATTATCCTTATGATAATGGGAATATAAATATTGAAATTCTTGATAAGTTTTATACATTTAGCAAAATTAAAATAATAGGAAAAGATAAAACAGAGTTGACTTTAAATTATTCTATCCCTGAAAAAGAAGTTAAAGTATCAATATTTTTACCAAATTCTATAACTTTAAATACAGAAAAAGATAAAAATAAATTATTTCTTGATTTTTTAGATATTCAATACAATAAACTTTTTTCAGAGAATGATTTTAAAATAAAAGAAATGAACTTTCCTGAGACTATAACTTCAATATATATGAAAATTTTAAAGGAGGCAAAATGAGAAGACATGGGTTCACACTAATTGAACTTTTAGTTGTAGTTGCTATTATGGCAATTTTAGCAGGGTTAATTCTACCTGCTTTAAGTAAGGCAAGAGGGAAAGCAAGACAGTCAGTATGTATGAATAATTTAAAACAGATATATAAAGCATTTGTTATGTATGCAAATGATTATGATGGTAGAATACCACCAAGAGAACAAGGTATTGCAGAAAATTTCCCATTTTGTTATATAAACTGGACGAATTTTATAAGGCCTATTTTTGAAAGAGAATTATATAAAGTTGATATTATGAACTGGCCAATCTCTCCTGAATATTATTATTGTCCAGAAGGGAAAAGATACCTTGAAAAATTTTCTGAGGAGTATCTTGGTGGGACAGTTCTTCCTCATACAACTTATATAATCCATACAAATCCACCACCTGGCCATCCTGGAGTAAAAGGGATGCTTATAGATGGATATTGGACTGATGAGGAGGGTAAATTTGGTGCTTCAAATATATGGTTACTTGCAGACCCTCCTTTAAGACAAAGTGGATGGAGTGAGTTTTTTCATTTAAATGGGATAAATATCTTATATCTTGATGGACATGTTGAATGGAAAAAATGGAGGTGAATATATGAAAAGAATTTTATTTTTTTATTTTATAATTCTTTGTTTAAATTTTTTTGCTCAGGAAGAAAGTGTGAAAAAAGAAACAGAGATTGTGAAAGAAGAGATGCCAAAAGAGTATGATTTAAGATATATATATAACAAAGGAGATGTAATATCTTATAGTTTAAAAGTAGAAAATAGAGAAAGATTAAAAGTAAGTGGTATGGATATGGGAGAAAAAATAAGAAAAACAATCATAAATTTCTCTCAAAAAGTGGAAGATGTTGATGAAAATGGAAATGGAATTATAAAGTGGAAATATTTAAGCGGTAGTTATAATGATATTAAAGTTGATTTAGGAGAAAAAGAAGCAACTATTAAAATGAATTCAAAAGGAGAAATTTTAGAAAGTAGAGGTCTTGAAGAAATGTCATTAGAATTTTTTAAGATTATTCAAAAAAGTATATCTGACTATATTCCAGGATTTGACAGATTACCTATTAAAATAGATTTTTCAAAATTTGACTCTAATGAATTTAATGCCTACTGGGAATCATTTAGACCTGTTTTCCCTGATAGAAAATTAAAGATTGGAGATACATGGGAAAAAGAGACAATACTTCCTATGATATTTAAAAAGGGAAGAATAATTTATACACTAAAAAATTTTGAAGAAAATAAAGCATATATTTCTTTATCTATTGGAAGGCGTGATATAAAAGTAAGCGGTGAGATAATTTTTGATATTGAGAAAGGTAAACTTATTGACCAGGAATTTATAATAAAAGCAGAAAATATTAAAGAAAAAGTAGATTTTGGACAATTTACCCAATATAAAGAGATAGGTTCGTATGAAATTTCAGGAACTATTATAACGAAAGTAAAACTTAAAGAAATATAATCCTTATAAAGGTCTCTAACATAACTTCCCTTTTATTGTAGTTCTAATATTTGATAAAGTATAATTAAATAAAAATGAAAAAAATTTTAATTACTGGGGGGAATGGTCTTGTTGGTAGATATTTAAATAATATACTTCATAATAGAAAAGATTATCAAGTATTTTCATTTGGTAAAGAAGAATTTGAGATAACTGATAAAGATAATTCTTTTAAAATTTTTAAGGGAATAAAACCAGATATAGTTATTCATCTCGCTGCATTAACAGATGTTGACTACTGTGAAAGAAATCCATTAGATGCATATAAAGTTAACTCTGAAGGCACTAAAAATATTTCAGAAATATCCTATAATTTTAACTCATTTATTATTTATTTAAGTACTGATTTTGTTTTTGATGGAGAGAAAAAAACTCCTTATACAGAAAAGGATAATCCTAATCCAATAAATATATATGGGAAAAGTAAACTCAAAGGAGAAGAGTTTGTGAAAAAATGTAGTAAACATTTGATAATAAGAACTTCAAGAATATATGGGAGGGATGGAAAAAGTTTTGGTTCTAAATTGCCACAGATTTTAAAAGAAAAAAAAGAAATATATTTGATACAAGATATAATAAATTGTCCAACTTATGCTTTTGACCTTGTAGATTCTATTATAAAATTGATAGAAAAAGAAATATATGGGATAATAAATGTTTGTAATGATGGATGGTGTTCATGGTATGAATTCGGAGCAAAAATGAAAGAAATTTTAAAATTGAATATAGAAATTAAAGGAATAAATTTTGATGAATTTTCAAAAATCTTTAATATATCCGCAAAAAGACCTAAATTTTCATCTTTATCAATTGATTTACTTTCTTCTTTAAATATAAAAATGAGAAGGTGGGAAGAAGGTTTAATCAATTTTTTAAATGAAATAATTTAAATAAAAAGGAGAAGAATATGAGAAAAGTTAGAATTGGTTTTATTGGATGTGGTAATTTCGCGAATATGGTTCATTATCCTTCATTGAATGAAATGGAGGATATAGAAATTGTGAGTATATGTGATATTGACAGAGATAAACTTAATAATACTGGTGAAAAATATAAAGTAGAAAAAAGATATACTGACTATAAAAAAATGTTTGAAGAAATTGAATTAGATGGAGTTTATATTATTATGCCACCACATCATTTATATGATATTGTGATAGATGCTTTAAATAGAAAATTGAATATATTTATTGAGAAACCACCAGGAATTACATCCTTTCAGACAAAAAATTTTGCGAATTTAGCAATTAAAAATGGATGTAAAACAATGGTGGGATTTAATAGAAGATTTATACCTTTATTAAGAAAAGTTAAAGAAATAGTTGAAAAAAATGGGCCTATAATTCAAGTTATTTCTACTTTTTATAAGAATATGTATCCTAATTTTCTTTATTATAATGGAGCGATTGATATATTAACCTGCGATGCAATACATTCTGTTGATGTATTAAGATGGTTATGTGGGGAGGTAAAAAATGTAAAAAGTGTTATAAAGTCATATTTTTCAGATACTCCAAATGCTTTTAATGCAATAATAGAATTTGAGAAAGGGGCAACTGGAATCTTATTGACAAACTGGACTGTTGGGAAAAGAATTCATACTTTTGAACTCCATTCAAAATCTATTTCTGCATTTGTTGATTGTAATGATAAAGCATATATATATAAAGATAATAAAAAAGAACCAGAAATTCTATCTACTTTTGATGTTGCTAAAAGCAACCAATTACATAGATTTTATGGTTATTATGATGAAAATAGACATTTTATTGAATGTAT
>JAMWCO010000138.1 GCA_023818785.1 Candidatus Omnitrophota bacterium | reverse complement strand
TAAATATTTTGCAACTTTACTTCCAGTTCCTGAAACATCATCAATTCTTGCTGTTATAAAAGGTGGCATTGTTTTTGTTATTATTGGCTTTTTACTTGCCCATATTAAAGACCTAAAAAATAGATCGTCAAGTCCTTCTGTATGACCTAAAATTTCATTCTGCCATAATCCAGATGATGTTAAAAATAAAACAATTTTACCTTTACCAAACCTTCCATATATTCCACATACTTCATTATTTTCACTATATAAAAATGGTTTTAATAATTTTTTATCAAAGTTTACTGAGTAATATATTAAATCATTTTTAAGTTCAATCTCTTCTAATATTGTTCCTTGACATATCCATGATGATTTTTCAATTTTTAATTTCAATGTCTTTTTCTGTATAAAATCTGTAATTTTTAAATATTTTAAAAAATTTTCAGGATAAGAAGAGATATAACCATCAAATATAACAATTCCCATTCCTAAATATAAATTTTTAATTATTATATCTATTTCTTCTTTACTAAGTGAAAATCCAAATCCTTCCTGGCCAATAATAATAAGATTTGTATTTTCAATTTCCTTTTCAAAAAATCTTTCAAAAGCAAGGTCAACAATTTTATGATAAAAACCAAAATGTTCAATTGCAGAAATTATTCCTTTTTCACATCTTGAGTATGGGACTATCTTTAAAGAATCAATTAAAATTTTTGTTTCCATTTTTATTCTAAGTTTGTATGTCTTTCCTCCATTTCTTCTTTCTTTATTTTGTGCCTCTCAACCAAATACTGAATAAATTCCTCTAAAAAAAGGAAAGATACCTGTTCAAATAAAGAATTACCAAATTGTATTGATTTTTTGATAGGTATAATTATAGAATAATCAGAAATTTTTGCCAATTGATTTTTTTTATTCAAAGTAATACTTAAAACTTTTCCTTTTTCTCTTTTACAAATTTTAGCAATTTCTATTACTTGCGATTTTTTACCAGAAGCAGAAATTAAAATTATAAGGTCATTTTTTGTAAATCTTGGAGTTATACTTTCTCCAACAAAATATGAATTAAATCCAAGATGGTATAGTCTCATAGCAAAACACCTACCAATAAATCCACTTCTTCCAATCCCATAAACAAAAATATTTTTGCTTTTTAAAATATTTTCTTCAAGTAAAAGAAAGTTATTTTTATCAATTTTGTCAAAAACACTCAAAACTTCATCAATTACTTTCCACATTCTTTTAATTTTATCACATTTTTAAAATATGATATAATTTTATCTAAAAAGGAGGGCAAATGGAAATAAAAATAAAAATGAAAATGAATCTTGAAGATAAAATTTTAACAATTATGGAAAAAGGTGCAACTCAAAAAATTATTACTGGACTTTTAAATGCTTCTTTAAAAAATAAAATAACAAGGAAAGCGTTAATAAATGCAATTGAAAGGGCAACTTATAGAATGTCATTAAAAACATATCAAAGACCAAAAAAAGTTCTTGAAGAAAGATATTATATGGGAAGTGCCCTTTTACATTCAATTGAAAGATTATTTGATACAGATAGTATTTCACCAAATTGTGTTAAGGCACTTTCAAACATATTTCTTGGCAAAGTTTTCTTACAAGGAATATATACAAGAAGAGTTTTTGAAGAAAAGAATGGATTTAGACCACCATGTTTTGTAACTATTTCACCAACAAATGTCTGTAATTTAAAATGTATAGGATGTTATGCAGGAGAAATTTATAATAAACAAATTTTAAAATTTGAGATTTTTGATAGAGTGATAAGTGAAATAAAAGAGCAGTTAGGTGCATACTTTTTTGTAATATCTGGAGGGGAACCATTTGTTTATAATGATAATGGTAAAACATTATTTGATATACTTGAAAAACATAATGATTGTTATTTTATGTCTTATACAAATGGAACCATGATAAAGAAAGATGTTGCTAAAAGACTTGCAGAACTTGGAAATTTAACACCTGCAATTTCAGTTGAAGGATTTGAAACACAGACAGATGGAAGAAGAGGTAATGGTGTTTTTAAAAGAATAATGGAGGTTATGGATGATTTAAGAGAAGAAGGAGTTCCTTTTGGTATTTCAGTTACGCCAACAAGATATAATGCTGAATTTTTGCTTTCTGATGAATTTATAGATTTTTACTTTGAAAAGAAAGGAGCATTTTATGGATGGTATTTTCAATATATGCCAATAGGAAGAGGACCATCTGTTGATTTGATGGTAACTCCTGGACAAAGATATAGAATGTTAAAAAGGATATGGCAGATTGTAATAGAAAAAAAGATTTTTATTGCTGATTTTTGGAACTCAGGGACTGCTTCTGATGGATGTATGGCTGGTGCAAGAGGTGGTGGATATTTTTATATTATGTGGGATGGAACAATAGCCCCTTGTGTATTTATTCCATTTAAGGACAAAAATTTAGGCAATATATATGAAATTTATGAAAGTGGTAAAACGATAACAGATGCAATCAAATCACCATTATTTGAAAAAATAAGGGAATGGCAGAATAATTACTGGATAAAAAGAAATAAAAATGAATGTGGAAATCTTTTAGTTCCATGTATAATAAGGGATAATTCAATTGATTTTTATAAAATAGTAAAAGAGGTAGATGCAATTCCAATTGATGAAGGAGCAAAAGAATATTTAAGATTTATTGAGGAAGAAAAAATACCACAATATAATAAAAAATGGAGAGAACTTGTTGACCCTCTCTGGCAAAATGAGTATTTAAATGAGTAATGAGAAAATATTTAGGGGTAAGGAAATTAAAGAGATACCGTCAGATAATAAATATTCTAATTAAATATGGTTTTGGAATAATTCTTCAAAGAGTTCATATTATAAAATTTCCTAAAAGAAAAAAAATTGAAATATCTATTCCTGAAAGAATAAGAAAAATTCTTGAAGAACTTGGTCCTACATTTATTAAACTTGGTCAAATATTAAGTACAAGGCCTGACTTAATACCAATTGAATATATAAAAGAACTTGAAAAACTTCAAGATAATGTGAAAGAAGAAGATTTTAATATAATGGAAAATTTAATAGAAGAAGAATTTGGTAAGCCAATAGAAGAAATTTTTGACCAATTTCAACCTATTCCTATTGCCTCTGCTTCTTTATCCTGTGTATATAAAGGAAAGTATAAAGGGAAGGATGTTGCAATTAAAGTTCAAAGACCTAATGTAAAACAACAGATACTTACTGATATACAAATTTTATATGATATTGCTGCTTTAATTGAAAGATTTATTAAAGAGAGTGAAATATATCAACCAATAAAGATTGTTAGAGAATTTGAAAAAAGCATCAAGAAAGAACTTAATTTTCTTATTGAGGCAAGAAATTTTGAAATTGTGAGAGAAAAAATGAAAGATGAAGAAAAGGTATTTGTACCTTATGTTTTTAAAGAATTGTGTTCAGAAAAAATAATTGTTACAGAATTTATAGAAGGTGTAAAAATAAGTGAAGTTGAAGTTTGGAGTGAGTATGTAAATAAGGAAGAAATATTAAAAACAGGAACAAATATAATTTTAAAACAGATTTTTGATATTGGAGTTTTTCATGGAGACCCTCATCCAGGTAATATTTTTATTTTAAAAGATGGGAAAATTGCAATGCTTGATTTTGGAATAGTTGGATATCTTGATGAAGAAAAAAAATATCATTTAATAAATTTATTTTCTGGTTTAATAAAAGGCAGAACAGAAAAAGTAATTTTTACTTTAAAACATATGAATTCAATTGATAAGTCAACAAATGTTGATGAATTAAAGGAAGATATTGAAGAATTATTTGAAACTTATAAAGATATACCAATAAAAAGAATAAAAATTGGAGAACTTATTGGTGCAAGTTTTGAAATTATGAGAAAGAATAAAATTAAAATTCCAATAAGTTTTTCATTGATAGGGAAATCAATTATAACTCTTGAAGGAATATGTCATTTTATAGAACCAGATTTCAAACTAATTGAATCAATTGAACCATATCTTATTGACCTATTGGATAAAAAATTAAAATTTACATATTTTTTTAAAAAAATAGAAAATACATTTGATAGATTTAGTTT
>JAMWCO010000137.1 GCA_023818785.1 Candidatus Omnitrophota bacterium | reverse complement strand
TATGATATAATCTTTTCATGCTACCCTCCTTTCTTTGTTTTGGGATAGATTGATTATACATCAATCTAAGCCCTTGAGGGTAGCCTTTTCATAATATCATTAATTTTTCTATATGAAAATCTCTTCTTTTTCCCAATTTACTTTTCTCATATAACCTTCTTTCTCACTACATCAGATAATTCTTCCTACAATTGGTTAAACTTCCTCCTTAATTTTTCTGGATTTAAACTTTTATATATCCTCTTAAATACAATCTCTTGACAAATATTTTTAAAATGGGTATAATATTTATTTAAAAACAAAAAAGGAGGTGAAAATGGCTACTAAATTTAAAATTAGACCACTTGCAGACAGAGTAGTTGTAGAACCACTTGAAGCAGAAGAAAAAACAAAAGGAGGTATAATCCTTCCAGATACAGCAAAAGAAAAGCCTCAAGAAGGTAAAGTTGTTGCAGTTGGGAAAGGTAAGGTTAATGATAAAGGAGAAGCAATCCCAATGGAGGTAAAAGTTGGCGACAAAGTTTTATATGGTAAATATTCAGGTACAGAAGTTACAGTTGATGAAAAACAATATATCATTTTAAGAGAGGATGATATTTTGGCTATTGTTGAAGAAAAATAAAAAGGAGGTGAAAGATGGCAAAACAAATTTTACTTGGTGAAGAAGCAAGAAGAAAAATACTTGAAGGTATGGAAATTATGGTATCCTCTTTAAGACCAACACTTGGTCCTAAAGGAAGATGTGCAGTTTTAGAAAAGAAATTTGGTTCTCCAACAGTTATAAATGATGGAGTTACTATTGCAAAAGAAATTGAACTTGAAGACCCATATTTAAATCTTGGAGCACAACTATTAAGAGAAGTTGCATCAAAAACAAATGATGTTGCAGGAGATGGAACAACAACCGCCTCTTTACTTGCTGTTACAATTGCTAAAGAAGGTTTTAAAAATGTTGCAGCAGGAGCAAATCCTGTTCATTTAAGAAGAGGGATTGAAAAAGCAGTAAAAGAAGTCGTTGCGAAGTTAAAAAGTATGAGTAATCCAGTAAAAGATAAACATGAGATTCAACAAGTTGCAACAATAGCAGCAGCAAATGATTCAGAGATAGGTAAAATTATAGCAGAAGCAATGGATAAAGTAGGCAAAGAAGGAGTTATAACTGTTGAAGAGGCAAAGGGAACTGAAACAGAACTTAAAGTTGTTGAAGGTATGCAGTTTGATAGAGGATATCTCTCTCCATATTTTATAACAGACCCAGAAAGAATGGAATGTGTTCTTGAAGATGTTTATATCTTGATTCATGACAAAAAAATTTCTTCTGTTAAAGATATTCTTCCATTACTTGAAAAAATTGCCCAATCAGGAAGACCTTTATTAATAATTGCAGAAGAAGTTGAAGGTGAAGCACTTGCAACTTTGGTTGTAAATAAACTGAGAGGTACTTTACAATGCTGTGCAGTAAAAGCCCCTGGATTTGGAGAAAGAAGAAAAGCAATGCTTGAAGATATAGCGATTTTAACTGGTGGACAAGCAATTATGGAGGAACTTGGACTTAAACTTGAAAATGTTGACCTTTCAATGCTTGGAAGAGCGAAAAGAGTTATAGTTGATAAAGAAAATACAACAATTGTTGAAGGTGCTGGTTCTGCTTCAAAGATACAGGGAAGAATTAATCAAATAAAAAGTGAAATAGAAAAAACAACTTCTGATTATGATAGAGAAAAATTACAAGAACGACTTGCTAAACTTGCTGGTGGAGTTGCAGTTGTTAATGTTGGTGCACCTACTGAAACAGATATGAAAGAAAGGAAAGCAAGGGTTGAGGATGCTTTAAGTGCAACAAGAGCAGCAGTTGAAGAAGGTGTTGTCCCAGGAGGAGGAGTTGCTTTAATTAGATGTGAGAAAGAAATAGACAAAATAAAATTTGATGATACAGATGAGAAAACAGGAGCAATGATAGTTAAAAAAGCACTTGAAGCACCATTAAGACAGATAGCAGAAAATTCAGGACTTGATGGAGCAGTTGTTGTTCAGAAAGTAAGAGAAAGTGATAATCCAAATTTTGGTTTTAATGCTGAAAAAGATGATTTTGAAGACCTTGTAGAGGCAGGAATTATAGATCCAACAAAAGTTGTAAGGAGTGCTCTTGAAAATGCTGCAAGTATGGCGGCTTTACTTTTGACCACAGAATCTTTGATTACAGAAATACCAGAGAAAAAAGAGAAAACACCAGCAGGCCCACCTCCTTACCCTGAGTATTGATAGAAGGATAGCCCGCCACGATGTGTGGCGGGCTTTTTAATTTTAATATGAAGAGGTATCATTTATATATTGAAGGAATAGTTCAAGGTGTTGGATTTAGATGGTATGCCCAAAGAATTGGAAGAAGAGTTGAAGTCACTGGATGGGTTAAAAATTTACCTGATGGAAGAGTTGAAATAATTATAGAAGGAGAAGAAGAAAAATTAAATAGATTTATTGAAGAATTGAAAGATGGTCATTTAGGTGATAATATAAGAAAAATAGAAAAGTTTGAGGAAGAATATATTGGAGAATTTAAAAATTTTGAAATAAGGTTTTGAAAATGAAAAATTATAAAGATGTTGCAAAAGAAGGACTTGATGTAAAACTTCCAGAAATTGAATCTTTTGAAAATCAATTCCCTTCTTACATAATCACAATTATAATTCCTGAATATACTTCTTTATGTCCTAAAACAGGTAATCCTGATTTTGGGACAATTACGATTGAATATGAACCAGATAAAAAGGTTATAGAACTTAAATCATTAAAACTCTATATTCAGGCATATAGAAATATAGGTATTTTTTATGAAAATGCAGTTAATAGAATACTTAGAGATATAGTAAAAGCAATAGAACCAAAATGGATAAAAGTAAAAGGAGAATTTAATCCTCGTGGTGGTATAAAATCTATTGTAGAAGCAAAATATCCTGAATAATTATTTTTCTACTTTTAAAATTTCTACTTTTGCATTCAGAACTAAAGAAGAAAAAAGTTTAGCATCTTTTTCTGAACCAACAATATCTCCATAATGGTATGGTATTGCTATTTTAGGCTTAATTGTATTTACTGCATTTGCCGCTTCTTCTGCTGTCATTGTATATGTCCCTCCAACAGGTAAAATAACTATATCTGCAGAAATTTCCTTCATTTCTGGAATAAAATCAGTATCACCAGCAATATAAATTCTATTACCACCAATCTCAATTATATAACCTAACCAATTATTATCTTTTTGATGAAAATGTTTATTTATATTATAAGCAGGTACTCCTTTTACTTTTACCCAGTTTAAATTTACCTCTTGACCAGGTTTAATTTCAATCTTTTCTCCAACTTTTAATTTCATAATATCATGTGGCCCTGTAATAACTGTATCTTTTTTAGAAATTTTGTTTATATCATCTGGACTAAAATGATCATAATGGGAATGAGTAATGCAAATTAAATCTGCTTTTATCTGGTCTTTAATAAGTTTCCAAGGGTCAATATAAATATTTTTACCTCCAAATGAAATTAAAACAGATGCATGTCCAAGCCATTTTATATATTCAACCATTTTCTCACCTCCTTTCACTAAAATATTATCATATCTCCATATATAAAATCAATTTTATATACTCCCTAAAAACCTTAAAATATCAAAGAATATAACTAAAAACCCTATACCACCAATAATACTACTAATCAATATCAATAGAAATTTAATATCTGGTTTATATACTTTATATGGAACTTTTGCTTTATCAAGAACCTGTACAACAGGAGTATCTCTTGTTTCTTCTATTTTTGCTTCTTCCATTTTTGAAGTAAGAAAACTATAAAGAGATTCCTGAACCTTCAATTCTCTTAAAATTTTTGTTAATTCATCTTGAGAACTGAGTAACTTTGCAAGGGATATCTGTATCTCATTTATTTCATTTTTAAGCATTATAATTTTAGGGTCTTTTCCATCTAAAATTTGTCTTTCTTTCTCCAATTCAAGTTGTTTATTTATTAATTGTTCCATAAGTTTACCACCTGCCTGTGATATTTGTGTTAAAGTAGGGTCAACAACAAGTCTATTTTTTTCTTGAAGTTCTGTCAATCTCTTTTCTAATTGTTCAATAA
>JAMWCO010000136.1 GCA_023818785.1 Candidatus Omnitrophota bacterium | reverse complement strand
TAATAATCATACTTCTATTTTTTTTAGGCCGAATATATTTACCTTCAATATATTCTTTTCTTCCGTCCCTTTTATATATATTCTGGGGGCCCATTCATCATCCTTTGCCATTTTATTCATACGATACTTTATTATGCTCAATCTTTTCATTTTTTTTATTGAGTAAATTTTTCATAGAGGAAAATAAATCCTCATATTTAATTTTATCTGGAATTTTCTCTTTCATTTCTTTTGTATTTAAACAAAATACTGGAGCGGCAACTATAATTATTGGAATTGCAATCATCTTTCTTAATTATAAATCCAAAAGATTAAAATTTTATTTTTCATTATATTTAAGTGGAATTATCTTTTCTGCTTTATTGTTTTCATATTTTCTTTTTATAAAAGATATCTTGTTCAATTTTGTTGAAAGTATTTTCATTATTCCTTTCAAAGCGATATTTTTTAAGGATAGTTCTATTTCCTATATAGGAATTAATAAATTTCCTTTTCCTGGTGGGAGAGGAAGAATTTTTTGGACATTAATTTTCTTAATTTGGACAGTGATTTACAAAAAAAAATCTTTTGTAAAAATAAATAAAAATTTTAAAACTCTTTTATTTTATTTAGTTTTAATAATTGAATTAGGAATCTTATCTTTCCAAATTATAAATGAAAATCAAAAAATATTGCTATTCAGAACTGTGAATAGTTTTATAAAATCATTTTTAACTGTTTTCCCAATTATATATTTAATTTTTTCATCTTTTCTACCTGGAAAATTAACAAAAGATAACAGGATTTTATACTTACTTGTATTTAATCTCTTATATATCCCAATAGGATTATTAATGGGTGAAGATTTTATACATTTTTTATATATTCTACCAATATCCTTAATTGCTTTTGTAAAAGTATTAATTGAAGTGGAAATAAAATTTAGGAATCTAATTTTAGGATTTATTTGTGCTTGGGGAATTATAAATGCATTACAAAATACGAGCCAAAAGTTTGCTTTTAGTGAAATTTATAAGCAAAATTTTTATCTTGAAACAAAATTTAGTAAAAAAATAAAAGTAGAAAAAACTATCAAATCTGACTATGAATTTATTACAAACTTTATAGAACAAAACACAAAGCCTGGTGATTATATTTTTGTTTGGGGAACCGACCCAATCTTAAATTTTCTTTGCGACAGGATGTCTCCTTCAAAATATATATTATTTTTATTTACATCTATTACTTTTGAAGAAGAAACAATAAATTCACTCAAAAAAAACAATGTTAAATACATTATTGTTAGAAAATTTAACATCTATAATCCATTTTATAAACAATTGGAGAAATTTGACAAGATTAACAATTTTATCCAAAATAATTATAAAATTATATTCAGATTAGAAAATTTCAATATTTTAGAAAAAATCAACAATAATGAAAAAAGTTCCACTCCATAAACCATATTGGGGATTTAAAGAAATCTTTCAAGTTATAAAGACCATTCTCTTGAAAAAAGGTGGAGGTGGTGGACCATTTGGAGAATTGGTAGAAAAAAAAATTTGCGAACTTTTAAATATAAAATTTGCTTTTTTATGCAATTCAGGAACTTCTGCATTAGAAATGTCTTTAATGGCTTTAAATTTATCCGATGGATTTGAAGCAATACTTCCTGCCTTTACATTCGTTTCAACAGCAAACGCAGTAGTTAGAGAAAGGGGTATACCAGTTTTTGTTGATATTGAAGAAACAACATATAACATAGATACAAAATTAATAGAAAAAAAGATAACAAAAAAAACTAAAGTTATTATTCCAGTTCATTATGCTGGAGTTGGATGTAAAATGGACGAAATTCTTGCAATATCTAAAAAATATAATCTTTTTGTAATTGAAGATGCAGCCCATGCTTTTGGCTCAAAATATAAAACGAAATACCTTGGTACATTTGGTGATTTAGGATGTTATAGTTTTCATATAACAAAAAATTTAACCTGTGGAGAAGGCGGTTGTTGTGTTACAGATAATGAGGAATTGGCAGAAATAATAGAAACAATTAGAGATAAAGGAACAGATAGACAGAAGTTCTTACGGAAAGAAGTATCTGAGTATAAATGGGTTAGTAAGGGTTCTAACTTTTTAATGTCTGATATTCTTGCTGGTATATTATATCAACAGATAAATCGATTAAATAAGATAAATAAATTGAGAAGGAAAAAAGCAATTTATTTATGGGAAAAACTTAAAAATGAAATAAGAGAAGAAATAATTTTACCAGAATTAAATGAATTTAAAGAATCAAATTGGCATATTTTTGCAATAAGAGTGAAAAATGAAGAATATAGAAATAAACTCATTGAATACTTAAATAAAAAAGGAATACAAGCATCTTTTCATTATTTACCTTTACATTTATCCCCTTTTGTCCAAAAAAATTATAACTATAAACCAGGAGATTTCCCTATAACAGAACTTGTTGCTAAAACTTTGATAAGAATACCTTTATATCCACAAATTTCTTATAGAGAAATAAATTATATTGTAAAATCTATAAAAGAGGGTATTTACAAAATTAAACATGATAAATGAAAAAAATCAAAAAGAGGTATTTTTAAGTTTGGTTATTCCTTGTTATAATGAGGGAAAAATATTAAAAAAAAGTTTTGATGAAATCATAAAAATATTTAAAACCATTAAATATAAATGGGAAATTATATTTGTTGACGATAAGAGTAAAGATGATACATTAAAAATCATTAATGAGATATTGTCAAAAAATCCAAATATCAAATTGATTAAACATAAAAAAAATGAAGGAAGAGGCAAAAGTGTAAAAGATGGGATCTCAATTTCTGAAGGTAAAATAATTGGATATATTGATATTGATTTGGAAGTTCATGCCAGATATATACCTGCTGCATTATCAGAAATTTTAGATGGTGCAGATGTAGTTATTGGAAATAGGTTTTATAAAGTAAATATCTTAAATTTTCACCGTTTTATTTTAAGCAGAGGTTATAATTTTTTGGTTAGAAAGATTTTAGGACTACCTTATAGAGATACTGAAGCAGGATTTAAATTTTTTAAAAAGGATAAGATAAGAGAAATTATCCAAAGAACATCCAATCCAGGATGGTTCTGGGATACAGAAATTATGACTTATATATATCAAAATAATTTAAAGGTTGTAGAAATTCCTGTTTTATTCATTAAAAAACCAGAAAAGAAATCAACGGTAAATGTGATAAAAGATAGTTTTTTATATTTTATAAATCTGATTAAATTTAAAAAAAATTTAAGAAATGTTGAGAATACCTATTAAAGAAGTTGGAATTAAAAAAAGTTTAAAATACTTTATTGGCAGTTTTTTAAATCTTATCTTCAAATTTTTATTTATTTCTCCATTAAGAGTATTTTTCCTTAAAATTTTGGGTGTGAAAATAGGACCTGGAACAGTTATTGAAGATATTAACTTTATAAATTTTTATAGAAATGGATTTAAGGGACTACAAATAGGGAAAATGTGTTTTATTGGTTCAGGCACAATAATAGATTTGGCAGATAAAATAACTATAGAAGATTATGTCACTATTGCAGAAGGTGTAATCATTTTAACACATTTTAATGTTGGATATAAGGACCATCCGTTACAAAAATATTATCCATCTTATAAAAAACCTATAAGAATAAAAGAAGGCTCATTTGTTGGTGCTGGAGTAATTATTCTTCCAGGAGTTACTATCGGAAAAAATACTTTAGTTGCTGCAGGTGCTGTTGTTAACAGTAATATTGATGATTATAATGTTGTTGGTGGTGTTCCAGCAAAAGTGATTAAAATTTTGGATAAGAAAAAATAGATTCGATGATAAAGATATCAAAATTTTTTGTTTTATTATTTTTTTCTATTTTAGTTCTATCATCTGGAATAAGATGGGGACTTCCTAAAAATGAGTATAAAAAATTTTTTTATAGAAATGAAAAGGAACTGGAAATTCTAAAGAGAAATATAAATCAGGAATATGTGATAAAAAGTTGGGAAATATCAAAAGGTGATAATATAAAACTTGAAAGGCATAAGTTCAATATAATTAGGTCTTTTCATCCAGACGAAGAAAATATCCTTAAAAGCATAAGCAATATGAATCCAGAAAAGTTAGATTTCAATCCACATTTTTTTGAATATCCA
>JAMWCO010000135.1 GCA_023818785.1 Candidatus Omnitrophota bacterium | reverse complement strand
AGTAAAGCAGGATTTAAAGTTGGTGTCGAAAAAGGTAAACTTATAATTAAAGAAAAAAAGATTATAAAAGCTGGAGAAAAAATAAGTGAAGATCTTGCAAACGCTTTACAAAAATTAAATATAAGGCCTGTCAAAATTGGTTTAAATGTTAATTATAGTATTGATTTAAAAAATAAAAAAGTTTATAAAAACATTATAATAAATAAAGAAGAAGAAAAAGAAAAATTAAGTATTGCTTCAAGAAGAGCATTAGCTCTTGCATTAGGTATTAACTATATATGCAGAGAAACAATAAGAGAATTAATAAGTAAAGCAGTTATCAATGCAAATGCATTATTTAAAAAAATAAGCTAAAAATAAAAAAATAACCAAAATAAAGAGAATAACCAAAATAAAGAGAAAAAGTGAAAAATGAAATATATATATGCAGCTTTGATGTTAAAGGAAAGTGGAAAGGAAATAAATGAAGAAAATTTGAAAAAAATAGTAGAGGCTACTGGGGACGTTGATGAGGCAAGAATAAAAGTCTTAGTTGAAAGCTTGAAAGGAATCAATATTGATGAAGTGATAAAAAGTGCAGCTGTTACGCCAATTGGAAAACTAGAGGAAAAGAAAGAGGAAAAGAAAGAGGAAAAGAAAGAGGAGATGGCGGCTGAAGGACTTGCAGCATTATTTGGCTAATTTCTTTTTTAACTTTATTAACCAAGTTAAATCAGAGTAAAAAGGAATAGAAGATATTTTAAAAATTTTAATTGTGCAAATCCATATTAAAAAAACTGCAAGTGTTGAGCCAAGATACCAAAAAAGCTTATGATAAAAATATGTTTTAATCCCACTTAACTCTAATGAAATAAGGAAGATCAATCTAAATAAATTAAATAAGAAAAATAGTAAAAAAGAAAAAAAAAGGACAAAGATTCTCTTTTTGGCTTTTATGTTTGGAGTTAAAAAGTTAAGTACAAAAAGTAAATAATACGCGCTACCACCAATACATGCAGGAATTATAGCTATTGTAAAAGAATAATGAATGATAAAATTTTCATAAACATAAATTTCAAAGAAGAGAGAAAGTATTTTTTTTAATGAAAATAATGTGAGAGGAGTAAAAATAATATAAAAAATTTGAATAAAAATTCCAACAACAATTGCAACAAAATAACGAATGCAAAGAAAAAATAATCTTTCTTTTAATAATCTTTCTTTTAATAATCTTTCTTTTATATTTACTTTTTCTTTTACATTTACTTTTCGCATACGGTTTAAAGTTTTTATATTATAAAAATATACCATATGATGGGACTCAAAGAAGGATTAAAAGCAATTTTTAATAGAATTAAAAATGCAGTATTTCTTGACAAGGCTGAATTAGATGGAATTATAAAAGAATTAGAAAAAACAATGTTGGCTAGTGATGTTGATGTTTCTCTTGTCATGAACTTATCACAAGAAATAAAGCGAAGAGCGCTTCGAGAGGATTTAAAAACATTAGAAAAAAAAGAGCTTCTTACAAAATTCATTTATGATGAAATTATTAAAATTCTTGGTGAAAAAAATTATGAATTAAAACTCGAAAAAGGTTCAAAAGTTCTTTTGATCGGCTTGTATGGTTGTGGGAAAACAACAACTACAGTGAAACTTGCTAATTTTTATTCTAAACAAGGATTTAAAACTTGTGTTGTTGGATTGGACGTTCATAGGCCAGCAGCTCAAGAGCAGCTTGAACAACTTGCAAGAAAAAATAATATTAAAGCATTTGTTTCTAAAGAAAGTGATCCAATAAAAATATGGAAAAACTATGAAAATGAAATAAAAAAGTTCGATATAGCTTTTATTGATTCTGCTGGGAGAGATGCACTTGATGAAAACTTGATTAAGGAAATAAAAAATATTTATAATTTTATTTTGCCAACATATGTATTACTTATCATTCCTGCTGATATAGGGCAAATTGCAAAAAAACAAGCAGAATTTTTTTCAAAGGCAATAAAAATTGATGGTATAGTTTTAACAAGAATGGATGGAACAGCAAAAGCTGGAGGTGCTTTAGCTAGTTGTAAACAAGCTAATGCTAAAGTTTATTTCATTGGTGTTGGCGAAAAAATTAATGATATAGAACGTTTTGATCCAAAGCAATATGTTTCAAGACTTCTCGGGCTTGGTGATTTGCAAAGTCTTCTTGAAAAAATTCGCATTACCTTGGGAGAAAAAGAGAAAAAAGCAATAGTAAGTGAAGATAAATTTACCTTACTAAACTTCTATGAACAGATTTGTGCAATGCAGAAACTTGGCTCTTTTAAAAAATTGTTAGATTTCATTCCTGGCCTTTCAAATATGAATATACCTTCAGGTTTAATTGATATTCAAGAAAAAAAGCTTAAGCAATGGAAAGCTGCAATTGATAGCATGACAAAATTAGAAAGAGAGAGTCCTGAAATAATAACTGGCAGCAGACTTTCAAGAATATCAAAAGGAAGTCATGTTCCGATAAGCGAAATTAAAGAATTATTGAGACAGTACAAACTTGTTAAAGAATTTAGCACAGGTATTAGTGAGAAAAAAATATCAAAACTTGCAAAAAGGTTTGGATTAAATTTTTAAATTTTTATTTTATTAATTTTTAAAATTTAAATTTAAATTGTAACTATCAATTTAGGAATACAAAGATTTAAATTATAAAGATTTTCAAAATCTAAAATGGTGGATGAAAAGTTATGCCAAAAATGTAAAGGAAAAGGAATTGTAAGAGAGGACGATTGTTCAGTTCATACTTGTTGGGATTGCCTTAAGAAAGGCAAACTTGATCAGCATTCAAAAGAAGTCAAAGATTCTAAGATAAAGATTTAATTTTTTAATTTTAATCTTTAACTATAATTAATCTTTAACTATAATTTTTAATTTGAAATAATGAAATTGAAATAATGAAATGAATTTTTAAAATTTGAAAGTTTTTTAAAGATTTTTACTTTTTTTATTTAGGTCCCGTAGCTCAGTCAGGTTAGAGCACCGGACTCTTAATCCGGGTGTCGCGGGTTCGAATCCCGTCGGGACCATTTTATCTTTTTAATTTTCTAATACATTCACTACAAATTTTAATCATATCTTTTGCACTTAAATAAGAAGTATCTATTATTATATCATAATTTTTTATATCATAAATATTTTTTAATTTATAATACTTCTTGTATCTTTTCTCATCACTAGCCATTCTTTGCATTATTTCTCTTTTAACTTCATCTATATTTTTATATTTCTTTTCACTGCTTCTTTTTGCTTTAAAAATTCTTTCTGCAGCAATATCAAGATTACACAAAGTAAGGATTTTTACACTTTTTGGAAAAAGCCACCACCCAAGCCTTCCATCAAGTACAAAATTATCTTTGAGCATTTTTTTAATAATTTCATCAATACATTTATCTGTAAATGGATGTTTTTCTCCTAGTTTATTTAATTCATCTATATTTAATTCAAATAATTTTGCAATTCCTCTTCTTATCTCTCCAGTAGAATAAAACTTAAGCTTGAATTTTTTTGCGAGAGCTTTTCCAAGTGTTGTTTTTCCACTTCCCGGAGTTCCTGTTATTGTTATTTGCATTTTTTTTATTTACATTTTTCAATATTCATTTTTAAATTAATTTAACGTAAATTGAATTTAATATTTGCCCTTATTTATTTAATTTCTTTCTCATTAACCACTTGTTTTTACCTATTTACTAAATCATATCTATCAAATTTTTTGATAAATATTGTGACTTCAATTCTTTATGTATAATGTTCTTCACGAGTTCTTTAAATCATCATCTTTAATAAAGCTATCTATTTTCGAGCCAGTCTTTTATCCTGGCCATAACATCTACTCTTTTTTGTGTGGCTTTTCTCTTCGTGGGATTAGCTTCGCTCTAGAGAGTTAATTTTTCGAGAGCAAAGCCATCTGGAATTAAATATTTGTATAGTTAAGTGTATAGTTATCCTTAAATTTATAAACTATTAATTATGTTATAAACATAGGTGATGTAAAATGGTCGAACCTTACCTAAGCAAATTTTAAAAGATAAAGGAATTATTTAAATATGGTTTTATTTAAAATTCATAATAAAAAAGTTAGAAAATTATTACCCAGTAAGATAAATTTTGAAAAAAATCTTCAAAAAATTTTTGAAGATAATTTAGAGG
>JAMWCO010000134.1 GCA_023818785.1 Candidatus Omnitrophota bacterium | reverse complement strand
GTTCCAGTTGTAGTAGCAGTAAAACCAGTCCCTCCACCAGTAAGAGTTATTGTATAATCCGTAAAATATTTATTTCCTGTTGTATCAATTCCAAGTTTTGTTTTATCATTTGTATATGTATTATGTTCAGCAAAATAAACTCTTTCAGCAGTCCTTACTGAACCAAGTAATGCTGCTCCTTCTGATGCCATCGCTCTTTTTACCTGCCCTCTATATAAAGGAACAGCAACTGCAGCAAGAATTCCAACTATAATAACTACTGTCATCAACTCAATTAATGTAAACCCTCTTTTTCTATTTCTTCTCATTTTTTTATCACCTCCTTTCTTTGATTATATTTTACCATCATCTTAAAGTCCCTGCAAGTTTAAATATAGGTAAATAAATAGCAAGAACAACAATCCCTACAACAATTCCAAGACCTATTATTAAAATTGGTTCAATTATAGTGGTTAAAATATTTACAGTTGCATCTACTTCATCTCTGAAAAATCTTGAAACTCTTTTCAACATATCTTCTAATCTTCCTGTTTCTTCTCCAACTCTAACCATTCTCACTAAAATTGAAGGGAAAATTTTATGTTTTTTCATTTCTTCATTTAAAATTTTACCTTCTATAACTCCTTTCCTTACCTTATTTATTATATTTTCTATAATAACATTTCCACTTGTTTTTGCAACTATTTCAAGAGCATTTGTTATGTTTACTCCTCCTGTAAGTAAAGTTGAGAGAGAAAGTGAAAATCTTGAAAGTGATATTTTTACTATAAGTTTACCAAGAAATGGGAATTTTAATTTTATAGTATCTATTTGAAATCTTCCTATTTTTGTATTTTTATAAAAGTATAAAAAGATACCAAGTAAAATTAGAAATAAAATTATAAAAGGTAATAATTTTAAAAATAAACCACTTATCCTGAAAATAAAAAGAGTCAAAAAAGGTAATTTTGCTCCAAATGAAGAAAAAATTGACTGAAATTTAGGAATTAAAAACAGAAATACGAAAGAAATAACACCAATAAAAAAAATAAAAATTACTGCAGGATAACTTAATGCTTGTCTTAATTTCCTTAAAAGTATTATTTGGTCTTCTATATATGAGGAAAGTTCCATCATAACTCCTACAAGATTTCCGCTTTCTTCACCACTTCTTACAAGAGCGACATATAAAGGTGAGAAAATCTTAGGATACTTGCTTATTGCATTTGAAAAACTACTCCCTGTTTGAATATCATTTTTTATATTTCCAAGAATATATGCAAAATATCTATTAGTTGTCTGTTCTTTTAAGTCAGAAATTGCATCAAGAATTGAAACGCCCGCATCAAGCATTACTGCAATTTGTCTTGAAAATATAGCAATTTCTCCAAGAGATACCTTCCCTCTTTTTTTAATTTTTTCTCCTTTTTCAATAACTTCATCAAGACCTTTTTCACTAATTAATTTGATATCAATTGGAAATAAATTTTGATTTCTTAAAAGATTGATAATTCTATTTATTGAATCACCTTCAATAACACCTTCTTTTTTATTTCCTGAAATATCCCTTGCTATATAAAAATATTTTGCCATTATTTTTCTCCTAAAAGTAACTTCAATTCTTTTAAATTTGAACTTCTTGCATACATTTCTTCCTTAGAGATAAGTCCTTTTTTATATAGAGAGATTAAAGACGCATTCATAGTTTTCATACCAATCTCTCCCCCAAGTTGTATCTGTGAGTAAATTTGTGCAAAATTTCCTTCTCTTATTAAACTCCTTATTGCAGGAGTTGCTATCATAATTTCAGTTGCCAATATTCTTCCTTTCCCATCTTTTCTTGGAATTAATTGCTGAACAATTATCCCTATAATTACAAGTGAAAGTTGTGTCCTAATTGTTAGTTGTTGTTCCGCAGGGAAAATATTAACAATTCTTCCTATTGCTTGAACAACCTCACCTGTATGTAAAGTTGAAAGAACAAGATGGCCTGTTTCCGCTATCCTTAAAGCAGATTCTATTGTTTCTTTATCCCTCATTTCTCCTATTAAAACAACATCAGGGTCCTGTCTCAAAACCCTTTTTAATGCTTCTGAAAATGAATGGGTATCTTGACCAAGTTCTCTCTGCTCAACTATTGATTTTTTATATTTAAAAAGGTATTCAATTGGGTCTTCAATTGTAATTATATGGAGTGGTTTTGTTTCATTTAGATATTCTACCATTGAAGCAAGAGTTGTTGATTTTCCACTTCCAGTTGGTCCACATATTAAAATTAATCCATATGGATTTGATAACATTTTTTTTATAATATCTTCTGGCAATCCAAGTTCTTCAAAACTCGGAATTTTGTCTTTTATCGGTCTTATCGCAATTCCAATAGTCCCTCTCTGATAATGTAAGTTTATTCTAAATCTACCAATACCTTCTATCCCATATGAAAAATCAAGTTCTTTTGTCTTTTCAAATGTCTTTATCTGTTCTTCATTTAAAATTGAATAAATAAGTTCTTTACATTCTTCATTAGAAAAAGCAGGGTAAGGTGTAGGATAAATAACATCATCTATTCTAATATAAGGAGGTAGTTTTGCAAGTATATGAATATCTGAGGCTTTTTTATCAACAGCATATTTTAATAAATCATTAATTGTAAGATTGCTCATACTGTCACTGTTAATGCTTCAGAAAGAGTTGTTATCCCATCTATAACTTTTTTTATTGCAGAATCTCTTAAAGTTTTCATCCCTTGTTTAATAGCAAATTCTCTGATTTCATCATCGCTTTTTTTCTTTAACACCATTTCTTTTATCTCTCTTGTAAATTCTAAAACCTCATATATTGCAATCCTTCCATAATAACCAGTAAAATCACAAAAAGAACATCCTTTCCCTTTATAAGCAATTGGATTTTTTAAACCATAACTTTTAAGCATTTCTATTCCTTCTTTATCTTGTGTTTTACATTCAGGACATATTTTTCTAACCAATCTCTGGGCAAGAACTAAATTTATAGAATCTGCAATTAAATATGGTTCAATTCCCATATAATAAAGACGAGAAATAGTTGAAACAGTATCATTTGTGTGAAGAGTTGAAAGAACAAGATGCCCTGTTAGAGATGCTTGAATTGCTATCTGTGCTGTTTCTAAATCTCTTATCTCTCCAACCATAATAATATCAGGGTCTTGTCTAAGTAAATTTCTTAAAACATTAGCAAATGTCAAACCAATTTTAGGTTTAATTTGAACCTGATTTATACCTTCAAGCTGATATTCCACAGGGTCTTCAATTGTAACTATATTTTTTTCAGGTGTATTTATATATGTTAAACCAGAGTATAAAGTAGTTGTTTTCCCACTTCCAGTTGGTCCTGTAACTATAATCATTCCATAAGGTCTTTTTAAAGAATTTTTAAATTTTTCAAGTTCTTCTTTTTCAAATCCAAGTTCTTCCATATTTAAAACAAGTTTTTCTTTATCAAGTAGTCGCATAACTATTTTTTCACCATAAATTGTAGGTAAAGTTGATGTTCTTATATCTAATTCTTTCAGTCCTATTCTAACTTTAATTCTGCCATCCTGTGGGAGTCGCCTTTCTCCAATATCAAGATTTGATAGAATTTTTATTCTTGTTACAATGCCAGGATATGCATTTTTAGGGGGAGACGGAAAATTGTGAAGAACACCATCTATTCTAAATCTAACACTAACATCATTTTCTCTTGGTTCAAGATGAATATCTGTTGCTCTTTTTTCTATTGCTTCTACAAAAAGTGAATTTACAAATTTTACAATTGGTGCATCTTCAGCAGCAATCTTTAATTGATTTACATCTATCTCCTCCTTTTCTTCTTTCATCTCTTCAAGTTCTGAAATTGTCTTTGGAATATTATCTATGCCAGCATAAAACTTTTCAATAAGTTCACTTATTCTTTGTTCATCTGCTTTAACTACTCTTACTTTTAATCCTGTTATTCTTCTTATTGTATCAATTGCAACTATGTCTGTTGAATCTTTTATTGCTATAACAATGCTATCTTTATTTTTTGCTATGGGAATACAAGTAAATCTTCTTGCAATATTTTCATTAAGAATTTTTACAATCTCTGGATTTATTCCCTTTAGTTTAGATAGGTCAACATAATCTGCTTTCTGTTGTTCTGTTAAGATTTCCAAAATATCTTCTTTTTTAGCATACCCTTTTTCTATTAATAAT
>JAMWCO010000133.1 GCA_023818785.1 Candidatus Omnitrophota bacterium | reverse complement strand
TAATTTATAAAGAGAAAATAGAAAAAGATAAAATAATTGGAGTTATTGCTCCTCATGCTGGTTATATTTATTCTGGAAGTGTTGCTTCTTACTCTTTTAAATTACTCCAAGGTGTTGACATAAGAAGAGTTATTTTAATTGGAAGAAGTCATCATGGATATTTTAAAGGAGGTATAATTGATAATAGAGAAGGATGGGAAACACCTTTAGGGAAAGTTGAAATAGATAAAGAAATATTTGAAGATTTATATAAAAAGAAAAATTTTTTTGTAGATAGAGCATATCTTGATTATGAACATTCTCTTGAAGTTGAAGTTCCCTTTTTACAGATTATTTTTAAAAATTTTAAGATTTTCCCTATTTTACTTGGAGATTCATCAAGAGAAAATGTAGAAGCAATTGCGAATGATATATATGAGGTTTTAAAAAATAAGAAAAACTGGATTATAGTTGTAAGCACAGATTTATCTCATTATTATTCTTATGAACAAGCAAACCAAAAAGATACTTTATTACTTGAGACATTAAAAACAAAAAATTTGAATTTAATATATAAATATCTTGAAAGTAGAAAAATAGAAATGTGTGGAGATGCAGGTGTCCTTGTTTTACTTAAAATTGCTGAGAGATACCCTGATTACCAAGTAAAAGTTTTACATTATGCAAATTCAGGAGATACAAGTGGAGATAAAAATAGGGTTGTTGGATATGGAAGTGTAGTTATATTGAAAGAAGAGAAAAAAGGAGGAGATATGTTAACAAATCAACAGAAAAAATTATTATTGAAAATAGCAAGAGAAACACTTGAAAATTATCTTTCAAATCAGAGATTGCCTGAACTTAAAATAGATGACCCTATTTTACTTGAGAAAAGGGGTGTATTTGTTACACTTCATAAAAAGGGGAATTTGAGAGGATGTATTGGATATATAGAACCAATTAAGCCACTTTATCTTGCTGTAAGAGAAATGGTAATCCATTCTGCAACCCAAGACCCAAGATTTGAGCCAGTAAAATATGAGGAACTAAAAGATATAGAGATTGAG
Source organism: Candidatus Omnitrophota bacterium (assembly GCA_023818785.1). Taxonomy (GTDB): domain Bacteria; phylum Ratteibacteria; class UBA8468; order B48-G9; family JAFGKM01; genus JAMWDI01. Next base: position 3,165 of record JAMWCO010000133.1, on the reverse strand, counting down.
ATATCTGTTTTAACTCTTCCAAAAAAAGTAAAAAATGTAGATGAGATTATTCTTGGGAGAGATGGAGTTATTGTCAAAAGAGGATTTAATCAAGGTGTATTTTTACCGCAGGTTGCAGAAGAAACAGGTTGGACAAAAGAAGAGTTTCTGAGTTATTTATGTTCCCATAAAGCAGGACTTTCTCCTGATGCATGGAAGGATCCAAAAACTGAAATTTATATTTTCCAAGCAGAGGTATTTAGTGAAAAAGAATTTAAATAGTTGGAATTGAAAAATGCATGAATTATCTATTGTAAATAATCTTCTTAAAATACTTGAAAAGGTTTGCAAAGAAAATAATCCAAAAAGGGTGTTAAAAATAAATTTAAAAATAAATCCATATAGTTGTCTTGATGAAGAAAATTTAAATTTTGTCTTTTCTTCAATTATTAAAGGGAATAAAATTTATGAAGGTGCTAAAATCCAAATTAAAAGGAATCTATTACCTTTTGAAAGAGAATATATAATTGAGAATATTGAGATTGAGGTTTGAAATGTTTAAAGTAATAAGAATTGAAGAGAGTCTATTTGAAGAAAATGATAAAATTGCAAAAGAAGTTAAAGATACTTTAAGAAAGAGAAAGATTCTTTCATTTAATATAATGGGTTCTCCGGGAAGTGGGAAGACATTATTTATTGAAAGAACAGTTGAAAATTTAAAGGATAAATTTAATTTTGGAATTATTGAAGGAGATATTGAAGGAACTCTTGATACTGAAAGATTTAAGAGATTTAATATCCCTACTATTCAAATAAATACAGGTGGTGGATGCCATCTTGATGCAAATATGATAAAAAAAGCAATTTCTGAAATTAATCTTAACCATATTGATGTTCTTTTTATTGAAAATGTGGGAAATCTTGTATGCCCTGCTGAATTTGATATAGGAACAGAAAAAAATGTAATTATATTTTCAATAACAGAAGGGAATGATAAGGTTATAAAATACCCATTAATCTTTAGTGTTTCTGATATATGTGTTATTAATAAAATTGATTTACTACCTTATATTGAGTTTGATTTTGAAAATTTTGAAAAAAATTTAAGAAAGGTCTCTTCTAAAATAAAGATTATAAAACTTTCTTCAAAAACAGGACAGAATTTTGAAAAATGGATAGAATACTTAAAAGAATTAAAAAAGAAAGAGTTTTAATAATTGGTATAGGGAATAGATTGAAAGGAGATGATGGAGTAGGAAGTATATTGGCTGAAAAATTGAAAGAAAAAAATAAAAAAGAAAATCTTTTAATTATTGATGCTGAAAATATGCCAGAAAATTATATTGGTATTATAAGAAGATTTTCTCCTTCTCTTATTTTAATAATTGATGCTATTGATTTTGGTTCTTTCTCTGGAGATTTTAGGATTTTTGAAATAAAAGAAATAAAAGATACAACTTTCTCAACACATAATTTTTCTATTCTATTATTTAAAAAACTCATAAATAAATCAGATATTTATTTACTTGGAATTCAGCCTGAAAATTTAAATTTACAAGAAGGTTTAAGTTATAAAGTTAATTTAGCAATTGAAAAAATAATTGAAAAGTTTAAAAATTTTTTGAGTTAACAGAAATTTTAATTATTTTTTCAGTATTTTTCCCTACTTTAAAATCATCAGAAATTTCGTATCCACAAACCCACATAATCTTATTATTATTTTCAAAAATTAAAACTTTATTTCTCATGCTTTCTGGAATTTTTTTATCTATCATAAATCTTGATAATCTTTTTTCAATATTTAATCCAAGTGGTTTAAATTTATCACCAGTTTTTTTATTCCTTACAATTATATCTCCTTTTATCTTTGAAAAATCAAAGTATCCGGTATATTTATCAGTATTTCTAAAAATTTTTTCTGAAAAATTAACAAATTCAGAGTAAATTAGTAAATCTTTAAATTCTGTTTCTCCTGGAATTTTTATTTTAAATGAAAATGGTTTTTCCTTTTCTTTTATATCTATCAAATTTTTCCCCTTTTCTATCTCTTTTACAATTTTCTCTATAATCTGATAATTTATATAAGGAGTTTTTTCTAACTTCCTATAAATATGACCTGCAACTCTTCTTTTAATTGCAATGTCAAGATTTTTAAATTTTCCTGAATTAATTATTATTTTATTATCTTTTTGTTCAGTTATCTCTTTGTAAATCTTTTCAGTATATTCTCTTAAAAAAATTTCTTCTTTTTGGAGAATTTTTATCGTCTTTAATATCTGTCTTTTTAATGATGGTCTAAAAGTCAACAAATATGGAATTATCTTATTTCTTATTATATTTCTTGTAAAATTCAAAGAAAGATTTGATTTGTCTATCATATATTTTATTTTATTTTTTTTGAGATATTCTAATATTTCTTTTTTTTCAATACATAAAATTGGTCTTATAACATATATTTCTGATTCTTGAAAAACTTTATTTATAGGCCATATACTGCAAAAACCAGAAAGTCCTGAACCCCTTAGAAGATTTATAAAAAAAGTTTCAATTGTATCATCAAGAGTATGTCCTGTTGCTATCTTATTACATTTTTTTTTCTCACTTATCTCGTAAAGTTTATTATACCTTTTTTCTCTTAATTGGCTTTCAAGATTTTTTCTTTCTTCTACCTTTATATCTCCTCTTATAAATTCTATTCTAAAATTATTTGCAAGATTTTTTACAAATTCAACTTCTTTATCCGCAGATTTTCTTAAATGATGATGTATATATGCAACTTTAATCTCAATTTTTTTCTTTTTTAATAGATAAATAAAAAAATGAAAAAGGAAAACAGAATCAGGACCTCCAGAAACAGCAATTAATATTCTATCATTATCTTTTACAATCTCATTTTCTTCAATAAATTTCTCAACCTTTTTAAAAATCATTTTTGAAAATTATTGATTAAGGGAGATTTTAACTGCATCTATTAAAAATTTTACTGGATAGATTTTTATATTTTTTACATATAGGTCATTTTTATTTTTCTCAGGAATTATTGCTTTCTCTATTCCAATTCTTTCACACTCCTTTAACCTTAAATTTATATTATCAACCCCTCTTATCTCACCTGTTAAACCAATCTCTCCTATTAAAACACAACTTTTGATAGGTGGCATATCTTTTAAAGATGAAATACATGAG
>JAMWCO010000132.1 GCA_023818785.1 Candidatus Omnitrophota bacterium | reverse complement strand
TCCCTTTTTCTTCAATTGCTTCAATTTTCTTTAAAGGTAACCCTTCTTTTCCAGGGTCATTTTCAGTTATTTTTTCTGATAAATTTTCACCTGATAGAATAATTGCGCATCTATGTTCTTTAACTGTTTGAATTTTAAATTTTATACCTTTTATTTCCTTTATATTTTCATTTATTAAATTGACAATCTTTTTGTTTTCTTCAGTCGGAATTCTTCCTGCTCTTCTATCTAAAATTATTCTATTTTTATCCATTGTTGCAAAATTTCCTCTTATTGCAATTTCACCTTTTTTTACCTCAAGTCCAATTCCAAGACATTCAAGAATTCCTCTACCAATTTGGATTTCAATAGGATCATATCCAAAAAGAGCAATATGTCCAGGACCACTTCCAGGAGTTATTCCTGGAAGAACTGGTGTAATTAGACCGCAAGAACCAATTTTAGCAAAATAATCAAGATTTGGGATATTTGCTATTTCAAGTTCTGTCTTACCAGTTTCTGGATGAGGTAGTCCTCCAACTCCATCAAGGACTAAAAGTAATATTTTTTTATCATTTTTCTGTATAATCTCTGGTAAAATTTTTTCGTATTCCATTTCAAACTCCTTTAAGTAAAAATCTTTGCTATAAAACTTTTCTTTACATCAATGGCTTTATATGGACAAACTTCAAAACAACAAAAACATAATATACAATTTTTTCTATTAAATTTCAAGTCTTTTGAAATTGCTTTTACTGGACATATATTATAACATGCATAACATTTTTTACATTTTTTTTCATTGATGACTGGAATAATTTTAAAGTTTTTTACTAAAGGGGAAACCAATTTTGAAAGAACTCTATTTCTTATAAAAAAATATTTTTTTGTGGATGGTAATTTAAAATTTTTTATTTTTTTATATTCACCTATTATTTCTATTTCTTCTATTCCATATCTTTCTTTATAAATTTTTATGAAATCAATCTTTTCTGGCTCAATTCCAATCAGTTTACAACATACATAATCAACATATATTGGTTTTTTGCCTAAAATTATATATTCAATCTTTCTCAACTTCCCTGCAGAAGGTCCATTTTCTTCCATACCGACTATTCCATCTATAATTGTTAAAAAAATCCTATTTTCTATTTTTTTATAAAATTCAACAAGGAAATCTGAAAAATCATATGGATTTATAAATTTACTATGTAGAATACTTTTTGAAACTCCTGGAATTAATCCATAAAGATTTTTAACTCCAAGTGTTAAAGTTGTTAAAGAATGTGTTTTAAATTTTGGAACATTTATTATTGAGAACTCATTTATAAAAGAAGTGAGGGGAATTTTATATGTTTTATTGTTAACTTTTATTTCAATTAAAATTGATTTTTCAAACTTTTTCAAGGGTATATTATATTTTTCGCTTATTTCTTTATATCCACATTTTTCCCAATATTCTTCTAATGGTCTTGAAAAATTTGCAGGACTATCTCCAATAATAATATTTTTATCTTTAAAAACTTTAGCAATTGCTGATATAACTGCTGGATGAGTAGTTACACCTTCTTGAGGTCTTCTTGCAGAAAGCATATTTGGTTTTATAAGAATTTTATCTGGAATATCCTTTAAGTCAAGTAAATCAATAATTTCTTTTAATTTTTTATATATTAAATCTTCAGAATAAATTTCGCATTCCAAAATAAAAACTTTCTCTTTCAATTTTATACCTTTTTAAAAATTATATCATAAAAATATCCATAAAATTTTGAAGATTTAAGTTGAAATGTTAAAATAGAAAAAAAGGAATCAAAATGAGTTCAAAATATTTAATACATAAAAATAATGTTTTAAAAGTGATTTATCAGAATGAAAATATTTCAAGGAAAAAACTTCATGATTTGCTTGATTTAAGATTTGCAACTATTACAAATATAACAAAAGAATTAATTGAAGAAAGATTAATAGAAGAGATAGGTAGAGAAAAAAGTATAAATAAAGGAAGACCCCACACTTTGTTAAGAATAGTTCCAAATAGCAGATTTTTTATTGGATGTGAACTTGAGCCAGAGAAGATTTTATCTTTAATCTTGAATTTTAAAGGCGAGATTATATCAAAAGAGGAAGTTGATTTTGGAAAAGATATAGGGAAAGAAGAGATTTTAAATGAGATAGTCAATTTAATAAAAAAAATGGTTGCAAAAAGTAAAATTGAAAAAAATAGAATATTTGGTATTGGATTTGTTGACCCAGGTATCATTGATATTGAAAAAGGTGTTTCTATCTTTTCAACAATTTTACCCCAATGGAAAAATGTTAATACAAAACAATATATAGAAGAAAAAATTGGTATAGAAACTTTTATTATAGGAACATCTCAAGCAAAAGTTTTAAGTGAAAGATTTTTCGGAGAAGGTAAAGAAAAAGATGATTTTATATTTATTGAATTTGGAGAAGGTATTGGATGTGGAATTATGAGTAAAGGGAGGATTGTTCATGGAATAGGTGGAGTTGCAGGTGAATTTGGACATATTCAGTTTCCCGAAAGAACAGAAGTTTGTAATTGTGGGAAAAAAGGATGTTTGGAAGCAATAGTAAGTATCCCATCCATAGAGAAAAAAATTAAAGAAATTGTTGGTAAAGATTTAAAAATAAAAGAGATTAAAGAAGAGTTTGATAAAGGAGATGAAAAGATAAAAGAGATTTTAAAAGAAGTTTTTGAATTATTTTCAATTTCAATTTCTAATTTGATAAATTTATTAAATCCTGGTCTTGTTATACTTGATAAAAATTTTTTATTTTTTAAAAACTTATTGAATGAATTTTTAATTGAAAATATTAAGAAACATATGGTTTATCAATATGATATAAAATTTGAAATTTCTAAATTTGGAGAAGAAATAGGAGCAATTGGTGGTGCTTGTTTATCAATGAGTAAATTTTTAAAACTTGACATTTAATTTTTTTTAATATATTATTTACAAAAAAGTAAAAAAGGAGGGGAATATGAAAAAAGAAAAGATATCTGATTTTAGGTATGATACTGGACCAGCGAGAATTGCATGGAGTGCAGTAGGAGAAAAAATAAAACTTCAGGATATAATGGAAATTTTAAGATTTCTTATACCTCCAAAAAAAAATAAAAGATATAAAATACAATTGAAAAAAATTGAGAAAGAGATTAAAAAATTAATTGAAATTGGAGAACTTGCTGACAAGTTAACTCTTGGTGCGAAAGTTACTCAACTTGAGGAAGAGGTAAAAAAATTTTTAAAATGTAAGTATGCTGTTTTTCTAACAAATGCGACTGCTGGATTTGAAATTGCTTATAAATTTGCTGGTTTAAAACCAGGAGATGAAGTTATAGCACCTGCAATTACATTTATTGCTACCATTTCTTATCCTTTATCTATTGGAGCAAAAGTTATTCTTGCAGATGTTGACCCAAAAACATTAAATATGGACCCTGAAGACCTTGCAAGAAAGGTTACTAAAAAGACAAAAGTTATTGTTCCAGTTCATATTGGTGGTTATCCCTGTGATATGGATGCAATAATGGATATTGCGAAAAAATTTGATATTGTTGTTCTTGAAGATGCTGCCCATGCATTTGGTGCTATTTATGATGGTAAGATGGTTGGAACTATTGGACATTTTGGTGCTTTCAGTTTTCATGAAGTCAAAAATATAACTTCTCTTGGTGAAGGAGGGATACTTGTAACTAATGAAGATATAGGGAAGGATTTTCCAAAAGTAAGATTTGTTGGATTTAATATTGCCAACCCAATACCTTTGTGGCTTTATGATGTTGTTGCGTTAAAATGGCGTGGCGATTATTTTGCTCCTGGAAATCATTCTGCAACAGAAATTCAGGCAGTTGCTCTTCTTTCACAGATGAAGAGAATTAATAAAATAATTGAAAAAAGGAGGAAAGCAGCAGAATATTTAAATGAAAGATTTAAAAATATAGAAGGGATTATAACTCCTTTGCTTGATGATAAAAAAATAAAATCAACTCATCATTTATATCTATTTCAAGTTGACCCAAATAAATTGAATGGTGATATACAGGTAGTTAAAGAAAAAATGGCACAAAAAGGAATAACTCAAATACCTCATTTTGCTCCATTATATAGATTTTCAATCATGAAACAACTTGGATATGATACAGAAAAAATTAAAGAGACCTGTCCTAATGCAGAAGAAGTTTTTTTACATAGATTTACCCATTTACCATTGTATGA